>NZ_JBSWZS010000007.1:0-58461 GCF_054170725.1 Mycoplasma pogonae
AGATGCCGAACGTGACAAACGTGATGCCGAAAGAGACAAACGCGATGCTGAACGCGATCTTCGCGATGCTGCAAAAGCTAAAAATGATGAAATATTTCAGAAACATGTTCTTCAACGTCTGGATCAACAAGATCAAAAAATTGATGACTTAATAAAGCGAGTAACTATTTTAGAAAGTTATCATGAGTCAGAAAAAAATTAACTAAAATTTAAATCATAATAAATATTCACAAAATAATTATTGTTGTCTAGATTGAATAATTTTAAAAAGCATAAAAAAAATAGCTCAGGCTATTTTTTTGTTTTTGTTTGTACCGCATGACCCCCAAATTGTTGACGCAATTGCGCAAGCAATTTATTAGCAAAAGGATCATTTAGTTTGGATTGCTGACGCATCATTAGTGATAAGGCAATTACAGG
The DNA here is from genome assembly GCF_054170725.1 of Mycoplasma pogonae. NCBI lineage: Bacteria > Bacillati > Mycoplasmatota > Mollicutes > Mycoplasmatales > Mycoplasmataceae > Mycoplasma > Mycoplasma pogonae. The sequence goes on from NZ_JBSWZS010000007.1 coordinate 421, forward strand.
TGTGGGAACATCTAATTCAAGCGCTGTTTCTAATGATCATTTAGCTTCACCTGTAGCATCAACTACTCCTGAAGTTTGGGTGAAAGCTTCTAAATTCTGCTTTGCGAAAACATTGGCAGTTAATTCGATTAATCATGAGCGAATTACCGATCCAGAATTTCATAATTTAGCCAATTTATTTAAATCATAATTGAATTCACTACTTTCTAACACCGCAAAACCCTCAGCGATAGCTTGCATCATACCGTATTCAATACCATTGTGAATCATTTTTGAAAAATGACCAGCTCCAACAGCTCCAACATGCAGATACCCTTCTGGTTGTGCTAAATCTAGAAATAATTGTTCTACTTTAGCAACCGCCTCATTACTTCCTCCAACCATGAAACAAGCCCCATTACGTGCTCCACTTGGTCCGCCACTAGTTCCGGCATCAATTAATTCCACGCCATATTCTGCGCATAATTGCGCATTTTCTTTAGTTGCTTTTCAATTATTATTCCCCATATCAAGAATAATTGCCCCTTTGTCTAGTAAAGGTAATAAAGCAGTAATGGTATCTTTTGTAGGTTTTCCGTGAGGAATTGATAATAAATATACTCCAGTTTTACCATTTCATGATACTAATTCAGCTAATGAATTAGTTAGTTCAATGTTTTGATTAAGTTCAGGGTTTTGAGTTGCTATTACATCATAACCAGCTACTTGATAATGATGTTGTTTGGCATTAAGTGCAAAACCTGAGCCCATTTTTCCCAAACCAATAACCGCAATTTTTTTTAACTTCATTGTTTTTATATTTCCATTTCTAACAATTAATTTTAATTAATTATAACTTTTTTATTTATCTTGTTTTTTCTCAGTTTCATCAGCAACATCTGATTTACGCCGATGTTTTAAAAGTTGCTCATACAAACTATTATATTCATTTTTATTTAAAAACTGTTTAACGGCATAAACGTTATTTTTACCAGTTTTATCTAAAGCTAATTTTTCAAAAACATTAGTTGTAACTACTAAATCAGCATCAGCGGGAATATCTTTTAAAGCAGCATTAGTTACTTCAACATCGATATTATTATCTTTGACTCACTTTTTAATAATTCCTGCAGCCATAGCACTTGAACCGACTCCAGCATCACAAGCTACAACTAATTTTTGCACTTTAGCAAAATCTAGATTTGTTGCATTAGCTGCTTCTGCAACTGATTTGTTAACAAATTTCATTCCTTCATCAGTGAATTCAACTGTGGTATCAAAACCAGTTGCAGTATTTTGGTGTTTTCTTTCTGGTCACAATAATAAACTTGCAACAATAAAACTTACTGCCGCTCCAGCAAATACCCCTAGTAAATTAATTCCTAGTGCATAGCCACTTGGTGAGGTAGAAATTACCGAAATAATCGATCCCGGAGAAACTGTAGTTGCAGTTCCACCATCAAGGAAGCTAAAAATTGCCATACTAGTTGCTGCTCCAGCAATCGTTGCTAAAATCATTTTCGGCTTAGCAATTACGTAAACATAGTAAACTTCGTGAATTCCTCCAATTAGTTGAATCACACTTGAACCTAAAGCATTAGTACGTTCTTGACCTTTTTTGAAAACAGCGTAAGCAATTAACAGCCCAAATCCCGGTCCAGCATTACCACCATATAAAAAGAAAATTGAACGCGCTGCTTCAGTTCCAGCTTCTTGCAAACCTTGTACTTGATTTAAACCAATCGGTGATAATACACCATGGTTTAAAGCGTTATTTAAGAATATTGTTCTAGTTGGTTCAGTAAATATTGTCATTAATGGAGCAATATATTTATTTGTTCCAAACCCTTTAATGATTGATGTTAAGACAAAAGTAATTCCAAACATCACTCAAGCTCATGCAAAAAACATAATTAATCCCAATGCAATTGCGATTAAAGCTAAAGAAAAGTTTTTAATCAACATTTCAAATCCAGCACGGATTTTTTCTATGTATAAGCTTTCTACTTTTTTAAAAATTCACACACTTAATGGTGCGATAATCATCGCTCCAATAATTTGATTAGGAGCACGTCCAGATAAAGCTTTGCCATCAATTTGAATTATATCGGGGTGCATTGCTCAAACTTGATCAGTTCCAACGATAATCACAAGCACCATAAAAGCACCGAATGCCGCCCCTCGAACTCCATAAATCATTTTTCCGGCATTAACACCAATTAATAATGGAATCAATCACTTAATTCCCGGCCCTACAATTCCGCCTAAACCATTAATCCATTCAGGCGATCATGTTTGACCACTAAATCACCCATGTGATCCGCTTTTGGCATTGTATAAAAACATCGAGGTTCACAATCCTCAAGCAATAAACACAGCAATTGAAGGCATAATCATCCCAGCCATAAATGAACCGATTTTTTGGATTTTTTGCCTAATCCCGCGTGTGGCATGTTTTTCAAGTTTTGAAAAACTGCTGTTTTTTTTCATTAAAACCATCGCTCAATCCTTTACAAAAATTAAATTAAAATCCAATAAAATTATCACTGATTGAATTTAAAAAAAATGCAAATAAAAAATATTTCAAATTTAGTAAAATATTTTACTAAATTTAGAAAATTAAATAACATTGCAACTATAATGTAATTACTATGTTGCAAACCCATTTAATTAAAAAAATAGAAACCATTGCTGAGCAAAAAATTAATTTAGTTTTTGCTTCAATTGCTAAAGTGTTGCTTGAAAACATTGAAAACCTAGAACATTTTAATATTAAACAATTTGCTTTAGCAGCAAATTGTTCACCTGCATCATTTTTAAAATTTGCTAAATACTTAGGTTATAAAGGTACTAAAGATTTAATTCCGGCTTTAATTTATGAAAAACAAACAATGTATCATGAAAATGAATTAACTAAATCACAAACTAGTGGTGATGTTATGTTTGATTTTTATTTAAATAAATATGCTGAGGTTTTGTTAGCAAATTTAAAAGCAGCCAATATCGCTAATCGCCGAGCAATTTTACAATTAACAAAATTACTACAAAAAAATACTCCCATTTTTTTAGTTGGCAAGGGCGCTAATTTAGATGTTTGCAATATTTTTAGTAATTATTTACAAAAAATGGGATATGTAGTTTATTTCAGTCAGGATTTTGAAATCCAGCAAAAATGACAAGAACTTTTTACTCACAAAGCACTTTGCGTGATTTTTTCAGCGAGCGGCTCAAGTCGAAGGATTTCCAACATCGCTAAAGCTGCTGTAAAAAAACGAAGTCAAATTATAAATTTCACTTTTAATGCTAATAGTGAAATTTATAAAGCTGCTACAATTAATTTTCTTGTTCAGAACAATGAAGAAATTTTTCATGAACAACGCAATGTGCGAATTACTTTTTTATTTTTGGCAATGCAGATTGTTTTGGTACTTGCAAAACGAGCTAATCATAAAAAAAAATAAGCTTATTTTTGTATTTTCTATCTCAGTTCTACATTAAGTTTTTTGTTTTTTGCTATTAAAATAAAAAAAATTTAATAAATTTAAAATTATGATTCTTAATCCAAAAAAACGTGTTGTAATTTTAGAAGACAATATTAAATTTTTGCAATAACATCATAAAGAATCATAATTCATTTTATTTTAACTTCAATAACCTTGATAATTATTGAGGTTATTGTTTTTGTAATTAAAAATAACAGCAGCAACAAAATTACTACTGTTATTTTTAAATAATTTTAAAGAGCTTGATTAATAAAGTCTAGAAAATCATGTGGTGCTAAATCGTTTTTGTTTAATAAGCTTTCAACAGCTTCTATATCACTAAAAGCAATTCCAGCAGCTTGAATTAAATCCATTTGTTTATCACCATGAAGTGCTAAAGCCATAACGATTTGACCTTGTTCGCCATCTCAATCGATTGGATTTTTTAAGTGCAAAATAATAACTTTGTTATTGATAATGCAATCACTCATTGTTTGAGTAGCGTGAGGTAAAATTAAATAATTTCCCAAAGCTACACTTGCTTCTTGATTTCTTTGTTTCATCGCTTCTAAAAAGCAAGGTTTAACTGCGCCAGCAGCTGTTAAAATTTCTTGCACCTTTGCAAAAACTTCAGCTTTTGTTTTTAAATCTTGATCTAAATAAACATCAGTAACTGTTAATAATTGTTCCATACTTGCTCCTTGTAGCATTAAAAAATAAAATGTAATTAATATTATATAAAAGATATCTGCTAAAAACAAAATAAAAAAAGTCTTATCATTTGGATAAGACTTGATGGTCAGTTAAATACTGATAAGTGGTACGCCCTAGAAGATTCGAACTTCTGACCCAATGGTTAAAAGCCATTTGCTCTACCTGCTGAGCTAAGGGCGCTTAAAAATGGTGCTCGAGACTGGACTTGAACCAGCACAGTGTTGCCACCGAGGGATTTTAAGTCCCTTGCGTCTACCAATTTCGCCACTCGAGCAATTAAGTTATTTTTAAATTGCTAGATTATTATAAACTAATTTTTAGAAAAACAAAGTAAAAATATTGATGTTTTTTTTATTTTGTTTATTTAAATCCATAATTTAATTTGATAGTAGCATTATTATAAACAAAAATAGCGAATTTTAAAAATGATTTTGTAATTTTTTTTACTAGTACTTGAAAAGCTTCTTATTGATCATTTTAATCATAGATTAAATAAACAGTTTTAGTTTATTAGAAATTAGTAATATATTTGCAATTTAGCTCAAAATCTTTTAAAATATAAATTTTATTAAAACAATTTAAAAGGAGAAGTCATGGGTTTAAGTTCGATTTCTTGGCGAGGAAATATTAATACCTCAGAACAATCGTCGTGATTGTACACGATTTTAACAGTCTTATGTTTTGTTGCTGTAATTGCCATCTTAATTGCAAAACAACCACTATATCGGGTGTGACAAAATAAAACAACAGTTTTTAAAATACCGCGTACTTGATTTGAGCGATTGGTTGGAATTGTAATTTTATTTTTTATGATTTTGCGAATTATCTTTTTTGAAATTGATGATGCACCTTATAAATGAGAGTATATTCCATTACATTTTTGTCGCTTTTTTATTGTAGTGATTGCTGTGTCATTAATTGTTAATCGTTCAGAGTGAATTCGTTATTATGGTTTTTTTGCTTTTGTCGGCGGGTGTATTGGTTTAATTTTTTCTGATGTTAAAAATAGCCCATCAAAAATTTTGTTAGATCAAACATATAATTCAGTTCGAAACCCAGCTACTGAACGGGTAGGAAGTAACTGAGGAATGGATAATTACTTTTGATGAGACTTTATTTTAGCTCATTCCTTTGCTATTATTGCTCCAGTTTTTTTATTTATTATTAATCGGGATAAAGCAAAAGTGACTAAAAATTCATTATTTTATGCTTGTGTATCGCTAAACTTACTAACTTTTTTAGTAATTGGATTAAATTATGGAGTTGCAACAAGTCATCATCCAGGTTGAAATCCTAATTGATTTTATATGGGTAAAGATGGAATTGGAACGCTGGGAGCTTTAAGCCGTCCACCACATTCATTATATTTATTTATTATTTTAGGGTGAATTGCTTCTTATGCTGCTTTTGGTGTTTATGCTTTACAGGATAAGCTATTAATTAATTTCAGCTCCAAAACTCCTAAAACAAGTGTGAAAATTATTAAATCACACAACTGAGAAGTTTTCAAACATTCAACTTTTACTTGAAGATTTTGAACATTACCTTTATTTCAAAAGTTATGCAATTTATTACATCCTCGAGCTAATTAAAGTTAATAAAAAACCAAGTTACTAACAACTTGGTTTTTTATGGACATTTTTACAATGAAGTGGTGCCAACAACAGGAATCGAACCTGCGACCCCATCCTTACCATGGATGTGCTCTACCGACTGAGCTATGATGGCGCTTGTAAAAAACTTTTAAATTATTTTACCATAAATTAATTTTTTTAAAATTTCAAAAAACTAAAATTTAGTGTTAAATTCAAGCGCTAATTTAGGTGGATAATTCCAAAGCTTTTAATTAGCAAAAGTTTAATTTTGATATAATGACATAATTATGGCAAAAATTATTGTAGGTTTATCAGGTGGTGTAGATTCCTCTGTGGCAGCATATTTATTAAAAAGTCAAGGTCATGAAGTCATTGGCTTATTTATGCGTAACTGAGATTCGCTAATTAATAACGATATTTTAGGAAATGCCAATATTTCTCAAGATATTTGCCCTCAAGAGCGAGATTGAGCTGATGCTCAAGCTGTAGCAGCAAAATTGGGTATCCCAATTCACCGGGTAGATTTTGTGAATGAGTATTGAAATGAAGTTTTTAGTCATTTCATTGAGCAATACAAACAAGGTTATACTCCTAATCCTGATATTTTGTGCAATAAATATATTAAATTTGATAAGTTTTTAAAGTATGCTTTAAAAACTTTTGAAGCTGACTACATTGCCATGGGTCATTATGCTAAAGTGATTGATGGGCATTTGTATCGAGCTAAAGATCACACTAAAGACCAAACTTATTTTTTAGCACAATTAAGTCAAGAGCAGTTACAACATGTAATTTTTCCACTTGCTGATTTGGAAAAACATCAAGTACGAAAAATTGCACAGGAGCAAAATTTAATCACAGCTAACAAAAAAGATTCAACCGGAATTTGTTTTATTGGAGAACGTAATTTTGCCCAATTTTTACAAAATTACATTCCTTCACAACCGGGTGATATTGTTGACATTACTAATCAAAAAGTTGTTGGACAACATGTAGGGGCAATGTATTATACCTTGGGACAACGTAAGGGTTTAAATTTAGGTGGCATGACCGAACCATATTTTGTTGTTGGTCATAATTTAGCTGAAAAAATTATTTACGTTGCGCCAGCTTCACAAAAAAAATGATTAACTTCAGATCAATTATTAGCAGAAAATTTAACTTTAAATAATCTAAGTTATGATGCTAACAACCTAACAGCCAAATTTAGATATCGTCAACAAGATGTAGCTGTAACAATTGAATTGTTGGATGATCATAAATTAGTTGTTTATTATCCTCAAGGTTTTGAAGCTGTTACGCCTGGTCAAGAAGTTGTTTTGTATGATGGCGAAAAATGTTTGGGTGGAGCCACAATTAAAGAAATTTATCGCAACAAAAGGAGAATTGACTATGTCTAAGTGAAAAAAAAGCAAACTTAAATATTTGGCATTAGTACCATTTGTAACTCCAGTTTTAATCGCCTGTTCAACTACAATAGAAGAAAATATTGATGATCAAATTGCGCAACCACCAGTTGTTTTCAAACCTTCAAGCGATGTTGAGAAAAACAAAAATCTCACCCCTCAACCATCACCAAATCCAGGAATTGGTTCATCAACACAAGTTCCAACCCAACCAGTTAGCCCTACACCAACAACCATTTCTGGTTCTAATGCAACGAAACAACCCATTCCTACTAACCCACCAAAAGTAGAACCAAAACCAATAAATCCTGAAAATAATTCACCAACAACAGATAGTGAAACAAAACCTAATCTACCAGCACATCAGCAACCGACTAAACCAGAAACTCCTTCGACATCGCCGCAACAGCTTGAGCCAACTCCAGTAAATCCCGAAAATAATAACCCAATATCAAGTACTGAAGAACCAGAAAATCCAACACTTCCTCCAGCAGAAGAACCTACTGATCCTGTAACACCTCCAAGTCCAGCACCCGAACCAACACCTGTCCCTAAGTCAGAAGAAACTGCAATAGCAAAAAATGCATCTTTTGCAGAAGAATTAAAAACTAATTCTGGAAAAGATATTAATGAAGCGGTTAAAGAACAATTAAATAAAATAGTAAATTTATTTGATGGAGATGAAGAAGGAAAAGCTGATGAAATTAGAAAAATAAACCAAATATTTAATATCATGGCAAAAAAACCACACCATTATTGACAAAGTAATATTGATAGATTTCAAAATAAAAATAGCCTTATATTTATAAATAATAATTTGGATGTTAATGACGAAAATAATTATCTAAATGTTGATGATTTAAATTTTTCTACTAATATTAATGATTGAGACTTTGCTTTTCCAGCTTCAAATGAAAATTTTTTAATAAAGGCTTTTAATCAACACCGTGAATTTTTTGTAGATATGGCAAGAAGTCATTTGAATCCAGGGCTGCAAGCTAAATTTGTTTCAAAATTTAAATCAGATGCTAATAGTATTTATCCACAAAACAGAAGATTTATTCCTTTCGATATGACATTAGCTTTTGTCAATAAATTTAATGGAGTTGATGTTTCAAGTTTTAGTGACAGATTCCAAGAAACAATGTCAGCAACTATTCAATTTGGATCTTTTTGACATAAAAATGATAGAAATAATAATCATTTATATGACAGAACAAAAATGATGTTATTAACTAATAATATTTTATTAAGTTTTTTTAAAAATTATCGGGAATATTTGGAATCTTCAGATAAAAATGATCAAAATTTAAAATTAAAAAATATGATTGTATTATTACAAGCATATTATCATGGAAAAAATGCTAAAAATATTTTCCAACAATTTTTAGGTTCAGATCGTTATTACAATATAAATCAAATGCCGCAACAACTAAAAATTTACTTTAGTAATAAAGAAGGTAGATATTTAGAACCTTTAGAAAATCAAGATGTTAATAAAGTTTATGAAAATATTCTTCAATATTTAAATTATTTAACTTGAAATGAAAAAAGTCAAATACAAACTAGTGATTTTGATGGTGTGCCTCGTGCTTCTTTTGGATATCATTCTTATTTTAAGTGAGTTGCAGGAGAATCGAGTTCTTATTGAAGAGAAAAAGATAAATCCAAATATTTTAATTTAGTATTTTTATATAAACTAATTTTTAATAATAAAAATCAAATTAGTGATTTACAAATTTTCGATTATGAAGAAGAGAGTGATATTTAATATATGACAAAAAAAATTCGGACAAGATATGCTCCAAGCCCAACGGGCTATTTACACATAGGCGGTGCAAGAACTGCTTTATTTTCTTATTTATTTGCTAAACATTTTAATGGGGATTTCATCGTTCGTTTAGAAGACACTGATGTAGCGCGCAATGTTGCCGATGGCGAAGATTCACAACTTGATAATTTAGCCTGATTAGGAATTGTGCCTGATGAATCACCAAGAAATCCCAAAGTAGAATATGGTAATTATCGCCAAAGTGAAAAGCTAGAACGTTATCAAGCTTTAGCTAATGAATTAATTGCAAATGGTAAAGCTTATAAAGCTTATGACACTTCAAAAGAATTAGAACAACAACGTGCAGAGCAAAGTGAAAAAGGAATTTTTAGTTTTCGTTATGACCGAAACTGATTGCAAATTTCTGATGAAGAAAAAGCAAAACGTGATGCATTAAAACAATATTCAATTCGTTTAACTTTACCAAAAGATCATATTTATAAATGAGTTGATATTGTGCGGGGTGAAATCATTTTTAATTCCAATGATATTGGTGATTGAGTAATCATCAAATCTGATGGTTACCCAACTTATAATTTTGCTGTTGTAGTTGATGATGTTGATATGCAAATTTCACATGTATTACGTGGTGAGGAACACATTACTAATACTCCAAAACAATTAGCAGTTTATGAAGCATTTAATTGGACACCACCAGCTTTTGGTCATTTGACAATCATCACTAACATGGAAGGTGAAAAACTTTCAAAACGTGATTTTTCAGTAAAGCAATTTATTGAAGATTATAAAAATAGTGGTTATTTACCGCAAGCTATTGTTAATTTCTTAGCTTTATTAGGATGAACAGCAGCTGATGCTACAGAAATTATGGATATGACTGAATTGATTGCTAAATTTGATCCCAATCGTTTATCAAAATCACCTTCAAAATTTGATATCAAAAAAATGGATTGATTTTCAAAACAATATTTCAAAGCATGTGATAACCAAATAATTATTGATAAATTAAATACAACTAAAGACACTGCTTGATTAGAAATTTTTGTGGAAACTTTTAAACAAAGTGCTACAACTTTTAGTGATATTCAAGTAGCATTGCAGAATTATGAAAAACCTCAAGAAAAGTTAAACTATCCAGTTGAACAACTTGATAAAGAAGTAATTCAAGTTTTTGCTCAAAATTTAGCAGCTGAAAAATTTGATATTACTGGAATTGAAAATGCAATTCATAAAACTAAAGCAGCAAGTGGTAAAAGTGGAAAAAATTTATTTTTACCAATTCGGATTGCAACAACATATCAAGAACATGGTCCAGAACTGGCAAAAGCAATTTACCTATTTGGAGAAACATTAATTCAGCAAAGGTTAGCAATATGAAAATAAAATTTCACTCTACAATTACAATGAATGAAAAAACTAATGATATTAGTTTTGATAGTGATGTAATAATTAGCAAATTTAATGATTTTGATGTTTATGAATTTTCTGAACCAAATAACAATATTCAAAATCGAATTGAAGTTAGCTCTTCCCAAATTAACATTTTTTCAGGTCCATCTTCATTATTTTTAGTTTTAAATAAAGAAATTAATGTTGAATATCAGTTACCAAATGGGTCAACAGTTTACTTTATTTCATTTTTAAAATCATTAGCAAGAACAGCAACAGAAATTGTTTTTGATTACACCTTAAGTGATTTAAAAAACAATTTACTCGGAAATTATAAAATTACTTTAACCTTATCAGAGTAAAATCATAACAAAAAAACCTTCACTTATAAATTGTGAAGGTTTTTTGATAATTAAAATGGTTATTTAGTAGTTTTGGTTGATGATTTTTCCATAATACGTTTAAATCTTTCAACTCTACCTGTAGCTTTTGCCATGCTTTTGTCTCCAGTGTAGAATGAATGACATTTTGAACAAGCGTCAACAGAAACATTAGAAGCAGTAGAACCAAATACGTGCTCATTGCTACATGTTGAACATGTTACTTTAATTTCTTTGTATTCTGGATGAATTTCTTTTTTCATCACAATTCCTTTCACATAAAGCGATTTACAACTTTATATTTTTAAATTTATTTCAAAATTTTACCACAAATCAAAAAATAAATTATTAACTTCAAGTCTTTTTAAAAATCTTATTTTTAATTTTAGAAATTTCAAAAAAAGATAACAGTATTTATAAATTTGGAGTTTAAATAAAGATAATTAAAACAAAATAAAAAAAGCTTAACTAGAATAAAAAAAGTGAATTACAAAAAATTAAACTTGTCTCAATATTCGATCAGGAAGGACTTGAAGGTCATTTTTTTGTCCAAGATTATTTAAAAAAATTTTAACAATTACAAAAACCAAATTCTAGTTTGAGCTTTTTTAGATTTTAATAAATAGTTTATAATACAAATATGAAATTAGACTTAACTGAAATTTTTATATCACAAAAACAATTGGACGAAACAATTCAAAAAACTCACAATATTAAAGTTAATGAGTCTATCATCGATAAACAAATTATTGCTTTAATTGTTGAAATTGCTGAATTTGCTAACGAAATCAAGACTTTTAAATATTGAAAAAAAGATTTGCAAAGAAATGAGCAAAAAGTTTTAGAAGAATATGCTGATGTTATGCATTTTTTTATTTCTTTATCAATTAAATCGGGAATTAGCTCAGAATTTGAAATTGATAAATTTAATCAACAAGATATTAATAAAGATTTATTAAAGATTTTTAGTTTAATAAATCAATTTTCAGAAACTAAAGACAGACAATTTTTACAGCAAGCTTTTATAAAATTTTTAGAAATTGCACAATGATTAAATTATGATTATCCAAAAATTGTTGAAGAGTATTATAAAAAATTACAAATTAACTTCGAAAGAATTTTAAACAACTACTAAAAAACAAAAATCCGAATTTAAGTATCGGATTTTTTTGTAATTTTTTTTCTATTTAAGAAGAAAAAATCTAAACTAACATTTTATTGATAAAGCTTTTTAAAATTAAATGTGGAATATTTTTTATTCCAATATTGAAGTTTGGGAAAAACTTTTTTGTTGCATTTGATAAAAGTTAATGATTTGCATTAACAAATAATTAAAAACTATGCGATAACTAGTGTGATTATTCAAAACATCTTCATTTAAGTGGGTTAAAAAAACTAAATCAGAATTTTTGAACATTAAGCTATGAGCATTAGCTGTTAAAGTTACAATTATTGCTTGAGAATTTTTAGCTTTAACCTTAGTAAAAATGCTATTAATATCAGCATTATTGCCACTAAATGAGAAAAAAATACATAATGTTTCATGAGTTACTTTGGCAATATATTGATGTTGCACATCCATATCAAAAGAATAATCAACAAAAAAATTAATTTTAGAAAAATAAGTTGCAAATATTTGAATTAAAGGTAAATTATTACCCTTGCCAAATAAAATTAGATGTTTAGTATTTTTCAATAATTCCACAAATTTAACAATGCTACTTTTATTAGTTTGGAAAAAATTTTCTAAATTATGAAGATTTTGAGCATGGTAAGTTTCAAGTTCTTGAAAATAACAAGATTCATTTTTACAAACTACTTGCTTTTGTTTTTCAAAGTTTGTTCAAGCATTTTTAAAAGTAATTTCTTGTGCTAAAGCTGGCAAAAAATCTTTTAAACCATTAAAGTTTAAATGCTTAACAAATTTGGATACGCTTCCTTGGGAACAGCTTGATTCAGCTGCGATATCTTTTAATTTTAATCTAGTAAAATCACGATCCAAATTATTTAAAAAAAATTGTGAAAGTGCTTTATAAATCGCATTTTTGTTTTGCAAAGCATAAACTTGTAATTGCTCAATGATTGTTTTTTTCATTTCAAAATTATAAATTACAAGGATGAAAAACTATGAAAAATATTTTATCGGTTTTAAAAACCAAAACCCAAAGTTTAGGCTCAACCTTGTCATCGATGATCATGCCAATTATTGGTATTTTCATTGCTTGAGGAATTTTAACATCCTTTTTTATTCCAACTGGTTGAGCACCAAATGAACAACTGGCTAAAATGGTCGGAATTGGGATTGATTATGTAATCCCAATTCTGATTGCATTTTTAGGTGGTAAAAAAATTTATGGTATTCGTGGAGCAGCAATTGCAGGATTAGTTTCAATGGCGACGATTGCAGCGGTTCAATCAGCTGCATTTGCTGAAATTGTTGGCAAATCAGGTAATGCTATTTTAGGAGCAATGATTTTTGGTCCGCTTGCAGCTTTAGTTTTAAAACATACAGAAAAATTCTGAATGCATAAAATTAAACCAGGATTTGAAATGTTGGTTAATAACTTTTATTTAGGTATTTTAGGTTTTGTTTTATTATTTCCAGTTTATTACGGAGCTGTTTATGGACTTGCATATGTATCAAAATTTTTAGGAACAATTGTTGGTGGTATGCGTGATTATAAACTTTATCCTTTAATTGCATTTATTGTAGAACCAGCTAAAATTTTATTTTTAAATAATGCAATTAATCATGGAGTATTTACTCCATTAGGAGCTGAAGAAGTACAACAAACTGGAAAATCAATTTTATTTTTATTAGAATCAAATCCTGGTCCAGGACTAGGAATTTTACTAGCTTATATTTTGATTAAAAAAGACAAGGCAATTAAATCTCAAGCAGCTTCATCTTCAATTGTGCATTTATTTGGAGGAATTCACGAAGTTTATTTTCCATTTGTATTAATGAAGCCGGTTTTAATTATCGCAGCCATTGCTGGTGGTGTATTTGGTAATGCAATGTTTCAAATTTTTGATGTTGGAGCTGTAGCTGCCGTATCACCGGGATCAATTATTGCTCAATATTTACAAGTCAATAAAACAGGAATGGATATTGCGGGTTTAACAATCGGAATTTTTGGTTCAGCTTTAGTGTCATTATTTACAGCTTGAATAATTTTTTCATTTTCAAGCTTAAAAAATAAATATTTTTTCAAAAAAAATGCAGCAAATACAGAACTAAGTATAGAAGTTGCGCAAAATCTTGTTAAAGAAGCAAAAGCAAAAAGTAAAAATCAAGAAATAAATGATCAGCAGAAAATTAATTATTCACAAATTGTTTTTGTTTGTGATGCAGGAATGGGTTCGAGCGTAATGGGTGCTGGAATTTTGAGAAACATGGTTAAAAAACAAGGTTTAACTAATATTGATATTTCTAATAAAGCAATTAATAATTTAGATGGAACTGAAAAAGTAATTATCACAATTCAAAACTTAGTTGATGTTGCTAAACAAAAAAATCCTCATGCCCACTTTTTAGTTTTAGAAAAATTTTTAGACAAATCAAGATATGAAGAAATTCTAAACAAAATTATTAAAAATGAAAAATAAAGTCATTCATTTTGGGTCAGGAAATATCGGAAGAGGATTAGTAGCTCAAATTTTTAAAAACAACAATATTGACTTAATTTTTGTTGATACTAATCAAAAAATAATTGATTTATTAAATCAACAACAAAAATACAATATCATTAGCATTGATCAAAATAACACTATTGAAATTACAGATTTTAAAGCTTATCATATTAATGATAAAGATTTAAAAGCAGAAATATTAACTGCTAATTATTTAACTACTTCAATTGGAGTTAATAATTTAACCCATCTTGCTAATTTTTTAAAACCCATTTTAAAAAATAACACAATTTCAAAACAAATTATTTGTTTTGAAAATGGCTATAAAGTTAGCTCTAGTTTTGCAAAAATGCTTGGCAATTTACCGAAATTAAATTTTGTTGATGTAATAGTTGATCGTATTATTGGGCAAAAACAAAATGACAATCTTGATGTAAATGTTGAAAACTATTTTGAAATTGTAGCTGATCAAAACCAAATTAATGATAAACAATTTTTAAAAGATATAGTTTATAGTCAAAATTTAGATGCTTATATTACACGAAAACTTTTATTAGTTAATGCGTTGCATTCTACAATTGGTTATTGAGGATATAATAAAAATATTGAACATATTCATCAAGTTTTTGAAATTCCAAATTTTCAAGCAATGATTTTTAATTTTAGTAAAGAAATAGCTGAGTTAATTGCAAAGAATTTTTCAGTTTTTACTCCAGAAGAAATTGAAATATATCGTCAAAAAACTTTAGCACGCTTTCAAAATCCGCTTTTTAATGATTTTTGTAATCGGGTTACAAGAAATCCAATTCAAAAACTTAATTTTGATGAAAGATATATGATTTTGTATCAACTTTATAAAAAATATCAAAAAAATCCTACAATTTTATTAGATGCTTTAACTAATATATTGCTTTATAATAATTTAGAAGATCAACAATCACAACAACTTCAAATTCAAATCCAACAACAAGGTTTTGATGAAGTTGCAAAACAGTATTTAAAAATTACTAAAACTGATTTAGACACGTTATTAAAAAAATATAATAAAAACTAAAATTTAAAAATATTTTGTATTGCTTTAAAGCATAAAGTTATAAAATATAGACATGAAAAGCAACAAAAGAATTTTGCTGTCATTAATTGCAACCCCATTTGTACCACTAGCTCTAATTGCTTGTGGTGATATTTCAAATGTGGAGCAAAAGCAAATTAAATTAGAAATTAAACAAGAAATTGATAAAAATAATACAAACCTAAGTTATTTTCGTTTTATTGTTACAAATTTACCCAACAGTTCAAAAGTAGGATTAAACATATCATCAACTGATGATATGTTTAGTTTTTCGAAAAATTTTAATATATCCGAAACATCATTTCAAGAAACTGTTGAAATTCCTAAAAATATTGCTGAAATTAGATTAATTATCAAAGTCGATGATATTGAAGTAAAAAATGAATTAGTTTTTATTGAACATAAACCAGAAGCCAAAATACCTGAAAATAAAGAACCAAAACCAAATGATCCAATAAAACCAAAACCAGTTGAACCTAATCCACGACCTGAAATTCCTAAAGTAAAACCAGAAATAGCTTCACTATTTACAGATTTTAGTATCCAAATTAACTCACAATTATATCCAAGCCAATTTTTAGAAAATGAATCAACACTAATTTTAAATAAAAACTTTTTTAACATCAAAGTAAATCCTGCAATTCAAAACCCAGTAATTGAACTAAAAGCTTTAAGTTTTAGTGATTATAATGGTAAATTAAAATTACAAGTAAAAATTAGTTCAGGTACCAAAACAGATATAAAAACATTTGAATTTGATGACAATTTAAAACTAAATATATCAACTCCAGAAATTGAAATGAAAATTTCTAATTTGAATCTTAAAAATAAAAATATTGATGACTATTTTAATTTTTTAAATGATAGTAACAAAACTAGTGATGAAAAATTAAATAAATTAAAAGAATTAGGTTCAATCGCAATTATTGATAAATCACCATTAATAAGACCAAAAATATTAATCAAAAAGGCTCAAAAAATAAATGATATTTTATATGTCTGATATTCTTATGAAGGAAAAATGAAAAAATTAATTGAAGGTAATTCAAAAATTAGCGAAGAGTTTTATAGTCTCTTTAGTGATAATCAGTTTGAAATTAATTGAGAATCACAATTTCAAGAAATTTTTAGTAAGATAGTTGTAAAAAGTAATTTTTCAAAAGGAACAGTTTTTCCTTCGTGATTTAAATATATTTTTGAATATCCTTTTCATGAACAAGAAAAATTATTTGATACATCTGAAGAAAAAAATTTACATTACCATGGAAAACGTTTCACTTTATTAGGCACTGGATTTTCCGATATCTCATTTATTTTTAATAAAGATTATTATAATCAAGATTTTATTAGTCAATTTATTGATGGTTTTTTTGATATTCCACCTGAAATTGATTTTCAAAAAAAATATGTTATTGCAGTAAAATCAATTGATGCTGTTGATGATAAAGCAGGAACAATAGATGTTACATTAACATTTTTGAAAAAAGTTGAAGATTCAAATGGTCATTATGAATCTGGGAGTGAAATTTATCAAAAATCTTATAAAATTACTGGATTAAATAAATGAAATGATGCAGAATTTAATAATTTTCATGTAATTTTTTGATTAGATGCAAATAATGATAGAAGTAATTCATATATTCACTCTCTTTTAAATTCAAGAGAAAACAAATCTCAGATTAATGCTAAATGAGATACTAATGAAGATTATGATTTTAATACATCAATTATAAATGCTAAAAAATATGGTGATATTTTTAATTTTTTATATAAAGGCTATTCTCTTTCGTTTTCGCGTCCAGATTTATACCCATTTCCGATTTATTGATGGAATAATTTTTATGAAAATTTTAAGTTAACAAGACTTTATATTCATAATAAAAAATTACGTGCAAATGTTACATATAAAATTAAAATTTCTGGATTTGAGGAAAAGACATTCACAAAAAGTTTTGAAGTCCCAATTTATAAAAATGGAGATGATGAAAATTACAAATTTAAAATTTAAAAATATTAATCATTTGAATTGATTAAAATTTTCTAATTTTTTTAGTTAAAAAACAAATATTTTAAAGACTTAGTTAGTTATTACTTACAATGTTATTTTTAATACAAAAAATAAAAAAGGTGTAAATTGTGCAATTTAAAATGAATTCAGAACAAAAAAAATATTGAAAAATTGGAAAAGAATTTTTAGATCAACAAAGTTATGATGTTTTATATAATAACTTTACAGAATTACCGCGTCAAAATAAATATTGAAATTTTAGTGAAACTGGAATTTATGTTGATCCAGTAGATGGTACAATCTTGTTTACTTCTTATGATAAATATTTTTCAAATTGTGGTTGACCAGCTTTTTTAAAACCACGTGATAAAGCTGATTTGTTATATGTTAAAGATACGAGTCACAATATGATTCGAACAGAAGTGCGAACAAAGTCAACAAATTTACATTTAGGTCATGTTTTTAATGATTTGTCACATGATTTATTAGCAGAAGGTTATCAACGTTATTGTATTAATTCAGCAGCAATTAAATTTATTAGTGCAATAGAAATTCTTGATTCATCAAATCAATTGTTACAGAAAGCTTGACAAGAAATTATTAGAATGCATGAAGGTAAAATTTTTGATCTCTATTTAGCTGGAGGATGCTTTTGAGGATTGGAATTGTTATTCAAACAATTGCCTGGAGTGTTAAAAACACAAGTTGGTTATGCCAATTCTAATAAAGCAAATCCAAGTTATAAAGAAGTTTGCACCGGCACAACTGGAGCAACTGAAACTGTATATGTTGAATTCAATACTGAATATGTAACTCAAGAACAATTATTAGATTTAATGTTTAATAATATTAACCCAACACAATTAAATTATCAAGGTAATGATGTTGGAAGTCAATATCGTTCAGGAGTATATTTTGTTGATGAATATAGTGGCACTTTATTAGCAAAATTGTTTGTTAATAAATACCAACCTAGCATCCCAAGAATTGTGACTGAGTTATTACCATTGCAGAACTTTTATCCAGCTGAAATTTATCATCAAGATTATTTAATTAAAAATCCCAACGGCTATTGTCACATTCCCTTTAAGTACTAAAAAATTTAATTAAAGATATGAAAAAACAGTCACAATTATATGACTGTTTTTTGTTGTAAAATCCAATTATTTATTTTTAGATTTTTTAGCCATTTCAGCTTTTAGATCTGGTAGATAAGGAGCATTAGGCTTTGTTTCTTTGATGAAGAATCAAGCAATTGGAGCAAGTAGCATAAGCAATGTTACTCCGATAGTTCACCCCATTGCTCCTGTATCAGGAATATCTCTAACAAATGATAGAATAATTGTTGCAAGAGTGAAGAAAAAGTAACCAAATCCTCAAATTAGTGAAAACTGTAATCCAACTTTTTGTGGGTTAGTTCCTTCTTGTTCATGGGGGTTATTTAAAAATACCCCTTGAATTCCTCAAAGTAATAATCCTTTAATAAATCCTAAAATGTAGAATAATCATCCTCCAGCTCACATGTTTGAACCGGCTTTGTGAGCTGGTACAACCATGTAAAGAAAAGCTAAGATTGAAAAAACTCAGAAAACAATTCCTAAAAAAGTAATTCCAATAATAAATGGTTTTCTTCGTGCATTGAAACGGTTTCATAGTCCTACACTATATGGCGCAAATAAATTACTTACATGGAAGAAAATTAATCAAATAACTAATGTAACTCTTAATTGATTTGCATCTATTCCGGCAAGGGCAGGCAAAGCTGAACGCATCATAATAAATGGCATAACAACCGCCACTAATCAACCACCATAAAATAAGATTCAAATGTATGTTTCTTTTTGCTTTAATAAAGTTTTCATACTTGTTTTTGGGGTTGGTCCATTTTTATCTTCTAAAGCTTTTCTTTGTTCTTCTTGTGCTTTTTTAACTTCTTCAAAAGTATCAAACTTTTGACCAATTAAAAAGTAAGCAGCAAAAGGAATTAAAAATAATGCCGCAAGAACAGTTAAAATTACTTGCCATTGGTTTACAATTGCTGTATTTGCAACAGCATCACCTAAAAATGGCGCTAAAGTAATAATTGTTCCCAATGTATATCCTTGAGTTGAGAATAATGATAATTTCCCTTTAATTATTGGTGGAAAATAAGCAGAAACAACAGGTTGTAATAAAATAATTAAGGTTGTTGCTCCAATTGCAAAAATTGTTCTAAAACCAATAAATAATCCATAATTTGGCATTCATGGTGCCGGGATTGCGAATAGCACTAATGTAAGAGCGATCATTGTGGCTCATTTATGTGTAAATTTCACAATTAATCATCCAATGATGATTGAACCAATTCCCCGTCCAATTGTAATAGCTCAGTTAATGGCTTGGGTGAAAATTGCTTCTGGTTTTTGGTCAAAGTAACTGTTAATAATTCCCTTGTCACCGCTTCCAAAATTTCCATTTAATCCCGATGCCATTCCTCAGTTAACAATGAAAAGACAATATGATAATAATAAAATTGCTCACATTGCATAACCCTTTCATTTAACTAGGTGTGTATCGGTTTGTGTTTTTATTTTTCACATTTTTCCTTCTTTAAAATTTATAAAATCTAAAATTCAAAATTAATGACTAAAAAGAAACTTCTAATCAATATTTTTAATTTTTTTGAATTTTATAATTTAAATTATATCTATTTTTAAATCTGAAAGGTGAAAATAATTTTTAAAACTAATTTTTTATAAAAGAGCATATTTTTTCAAATAAAAATAAACTAATATGTTACTTTTTTAATAAATATGAATTTTTCTAAATCTTTACAAATAGCTATTAACATTATGATAAAATTAAAGCATATATAAGATAAAGTTATATATAAATTTATTTTCAATAAAATAACAAATTTGGTAGCTAACTTAAAAACTGTTATCAAAGTTATTTATTATTATAAGTTAATTAAATTTAGGAGAATTTTGCAATGCAAAAAAAACATACATCAAGAAAAATTGTTTTAATCGGAGCAGGAGCTGTTGGAACTTCATTTTTATACTCAGCAATGAATCAAGGATTGGCTGCTGAATATGGGCTAATTGACATGTTTGAAACACCGCTTGAAGGTAATGTAATGGACCTTGAAGATGCCTCACCTTCAGTGCCAGAAAGTTATCGTGTTTATAAAACGGATTATGACCATATTGGTGATGCTGATTTAATTGTTATTACCGCAGGGCGTCCACAAAAAGATGGCGAAACAAGGTTAGAAATGGTTGCTGACAATGTTAAGGTGATTGAAGATATTGCAGAAAAAGTTAAAAAATCAGGGTTTAAAGGAATTACACTAATTGCTTCAAACCCAGTTGATATTATTACTTATGCTTATTTACAAAAAACAGGATTTGATCCAAAACGTGTAATTGGTTCAGGAACTGTTTTAGATACAGCAAGATTAAAAATGGAAATTGCTAAACGTTTAGATATTTCTCCAAAATCAGTTACAGGTTATGTAATTGGTGAACATGGAGATAGCTCATTAGTAGTTTATTCAAAAATTAATGTTTCAGGAGTGCCATTTGATAAATTAAGTGCTGAATCAGGAGTAACCGCGGATAACTACGAAGCTGAGTTAGAAACATATGTTTATAAAAAAGCTTATGAAATTATTAAAAGAAAAAGAGCAACATTCTATGGAATTGGTGCAGCTTTAGCACAAATTGCTCGTAATATTTTTGCAGATTCGCATGCAATTATGGTTGTAGGAGCGAATCTAAACGGTGAATATGGACATAGTGGTTTAAATATTGGTGTACCAGTTGTATTATCAGGTAATGGAATTGAAAGAATTATTGAATTAGATTTAAATGAAAAAGAACAAGCGAAATTTAATCGCTCTGTTGAAATTGTTAAAAAAGTTTACCAAGACGCTAAAAAATAATAGTTTTCTACAAATTAATTTTTATGAACAAATCCTGCCCAGAGGATTTGTTTTTTATTATTTGTTTTATTTTGAAACACTTTATTATTTATATAAGTTAAATTTTGCATTATTTTTTCAAGTGAGTAGCAAGGAAATTATAAAACTAAAAATGGAGCAAAAATTTCCACTTTTATATTTGTTTTTTATTTAAAAATGTTATAATTCAAAAACAATTATTTAATTGCCAGTCCTGTTACATTAAATTAATTCTAATAAAAGAAATAAAACCAAAATCTAAAATTTTGAATGAAAGGATATTATTTCATGAGACAAACCACAATTGTGAAGCATCTTGAAGTTAACAAAAAGTGATACGTAATTGATGCTGCCGATGCTGTCTTAGGTCGTTTAGCAACAGTATCTGCTACTTATTTAAGAGGGAAAAATAAACCTGATTTTACTCCAAACGTTGACATGGGTGACTATATTATTGTTATTAATGCTGATAAAGTTGTTTTAACAGCAAATAAAGAAGAGGATAAAATGTATTACTCTCACTCAGGATACCCAGGAGGGTTAAAAGCAAGAACAGCTAAGGAAGTTAGAGCGCGTAAACCGATTATGCTTGTTGAAAAAGCAATTAAAGGAATGTTGCCAAAAACTAAATTAGGTCGTAAACAATTTAAAAATTTATTCGTTTATGCAGGTCCAGAGCATGCTCATGAAGCGCAAAAACCTGAGAAATTAGAGGTTAAATAAGTATGGCTGATGTAATTTATAGAGGTTTAGGAAGAAGAAAAGCTTCTGTTGCTAGAGTTATTTTAACTCCAGGTTCAGGGAAATTTACTATTAATAAGCGTACTGCAAAAGAATATTTAATGTCAGATATTTTTATTAAAGATGCATTACAACCGATTGTTTTAACAGAAACTGAAAACTCATGAGATATTCGTGTTAATGCTCATGGTGGTGGTTTATCAGGACAAGCTGGAGCAATCCGTTTAGGAATTGCTCGTGCATTATTAGAAGCATCATTGGATTACCGTCCAAAATTAAAAGTTGCTGGAATGTTAACAAGAGACGCAAGAATTAAAGAACGTAAAAAATATGGTTTACGTGCAGCACGTCGTGCAAGACAATTCTCAAAACGTTAATTTTTTTCACAAATTATTTGCTCATTAATACAAAATGTTGTACAATTAATAGAGCATTTTATTACGGGAGCGTAGCTCAGCTGGTTAGAGCACACGACTGATAATCGTGAGGTCGATGGTTCGATCCCATTCGTTCCCACCATATCATTGTAAAATGACCTTTGAAACACTTGAAAAAGTGTTTTTTTCTTTTTTTTATCCAAAAGTGAAAAACGCAAAATTTGGAAAAAATATTTTGCAAAAAATAATTTTTTGATAAAATTAAATAACTTTAAAAACATATCAGTATTAAGAAAGGAATCAAAGCTAGTTTGATAAAATAGCTTTTTACTTTCTTTTTTACATTTTGTTTTATCTTATATTCAAGGGGTTAAAGTGAATAAAGCAAAATTTGAACTTAAACAATTTGGACCAAAAACATTTCGAAGAAGCTATTCAAAAACTGGAACAATTTTTGAAACTCCAGATTACTTAGAAAATCAAAGAAAATCATTTAATGATTTTTTAGAACACGGAATTGATGAAGCTTTAAATCAAATTTATCCAATCAAATCAAGTAATGGTAAAGTTGAAATTCAATATATGCGTAATCGCAAGTTGAAAATTGAAAAACCTAAAAATGAATTTGAAGCAGTAAAAGAAGCTAAACAAAAAGGTGATTCTTATGTTTGCAAAGTTTATGCTTACTTAAGAAAATTAAATGTTGAAACTTCTGAGGTTGGTGAACCACAAGCGGTATTATTTGGAGAAATTCCATTAATGACTTCAGCTGGAACATTCATTATCAACGGAAGTGAAAAAGTTATTGTTTCACAATTAATTCGTTCATCAGGGGTTTATTTTGGATTAAATGTGCGTAATAAACAAGCTGACGATTTATTCAACAAGGTTGAAATCCTGCCACAACTTGGTTCATGAGTTGAAATTTACCATCGGGTAACTGGGAATACAATTGATAATGTTAAAGTAAGAATTGATAAAAACAAAAACATATCACTTGCTGTATTTTTGAGAGCTTTAGGAATTTCTGATGAAAACGGTGTAATTCATCAGTTATTTGGTAATTCACGTGTTTTACAAGAAACATTGAAAAAAGACAAAACTAACTCAATGAAAGAAGCGCAAAAAGCTATTTATCGAATTATTCGTAAAGGAGATCGTTTAACTGATGATGCAGTAGAAAACTTATTGCCAACAACATTATTTAATGATCGTCGTTACAATTTCTCAAAAACTGGGCGTTTCATGCTAAACCGAAAATTAAATTTAATCGAAAGAATTACAGACACTTTTTTAGCTGAAGATTTAATTAGTGCTCATAATGGTGAAGTAGTTTTTAAAAAAGGAACTTATATTGACAAGCATCTTGCTAAAGAAATTCAAACTGCATTTAATAACGAAATCTTAGCAAGTGTTGATATTCCCGGGGTAACTGCTGATGTTTATAAAAAACAATTAGAGCATCATCCAGAATTAAAAGACAGAATCAAAGTTATTATGGTTAAGGTTTGAGCTTCGAAAAAAAGCATGGAACAAAATGCTGAACCCATTTTAGTTATTGGTAATGATCCAAAATCAGTAGAGACTCATTTATTAATTTCAGATATTGTTGCCATTGTTTCTTACTACTTTAATTTAATTGATAATATCGGAAAAGAAGATGACCCAGATTCGTTAATTAACAAACGAATTATTGGAATTGGGGAATTATTACAAAACCAATTAAAAATTGCCTTAAGCAAGTTAGAAAAAAATGCTAAGGAAAGAATTTCATCAAAAGAAATTGATAAAATTACTCCAAGAAATATTACTAACAATAAGCCAATTTATAACCAATTCAAAACATTTTTCAACTCATCAAAACTTTCACAATTTATGGATCAATATAATCCGCTTTCAGAAATTGCTAATAAAAGAAGGGTTACTTCTTTAGGTCCTGGTGGATTGAACCGTGAAACTGCGCAGTTTGAGGTGCGGGATGTGCATCCAACTCACTATGGAAGAATTTGTCCAATCGAAACTCCTGAGGGGCAAAACATCGGGTTGATTCTTAATTATGCAACATACGCTAAAACCGATGATTATGGATTTATTCAAGCTCCTTATTTCAAAGTTAATAATGGTGTCGTTGATTATTCACAAGTAGTGTGATTAACTGCTGCTGAAGAAATTGGTTTTTCATTTGGGCAGTCAACAATTTCAGTTGATGAAAATGGTAGAATCACTGATAATGCTGTTACAGTAAGAAAAAATTCAAATTATTTAATTGTTAAACCTGAAGAAGTGGATTTTGTTGATGTTTCTTCGAAAGAAATGACTTCAATTTCTGCTTCAGCAATTCCTTTCTTAGAAAACAATGATGCTAACCGGGCATTAATGGGTTCTAACATGCAGCGTCAAGCTGTACCGCTTGTAAAAGCTGAAGCACCACTTGTAGCAACTGGAGCTGAAGCTGACATTGCTAAATATGCAACAACTAACATTCGTGCTACCACTGATGGTGAAGTTGTTTATGTTGATTCTGAAAAAATTCAAATCAAAGATGCTGAAGGTAACATTAAAAAATATGTTTTACGACTATTTGAAAAATCAAACCAAGGAACATTAATTACCCAACGCCCAATTGTAAAAATTGGTGATGTTGTTAAAGCTGGTGATTTAATTGCTGATGGCCCTTCTTCAGATGTGGGTGAACTTGCATTAGGAAAAAATGTTTTAGTCGCTTTTTCTACTTGAAAAGGTTACACCTATGAAGATGCGATTATCATTAGCGAACGTTTAGTGCGCGATGATGTCTTTACTTCGATTCATATTGAAGAACAAACAATTCAATTTCGTTCATCTAAAGCTGGAAATGATGTTTTAACTAGCGAAATTCCAAACGTATCTAACCATGCTAAGCGTCACTTAGATGCTAATGGAATCGTGATTGTTGGTTCTGAAGTTTCAGCTGGAGATTTATTAGTTGGACGTACTTCACCAAAATTAGAAGACAATCCCACTCCCGAAGAACGACTAATGAACGCTATTTTTAGTCAAAAATTATCAAGTAAAAAAGATACTTCTTTAAAAGTTAAACATGGTCATGCTGGAACTGTTATTGATGTGCAAGTGTTATCACGTGCACAAGGTGATAATTTAGAAGATGGAATCGAGCAAATTGTTAAAGTTTTCATTGCACAAAAACGGAAAATTAAAGTTGGGGATAAAATGGCGGGACGTCATGGTAATAAAGGGGTTATTTCGCTTGTATTACCAGTTGAAGATATGCCACATTTAGCAGACGGAACACCTATTGATATCATCCTTAATCCACAAGGGGTACCTTCACGGATGAATATGGGACAAGTTTTAGAGTTGCACCTTGGAATGGCTGCTAAGGCGCTGGGTGTAAAGTTTGTTTCACCAGTATTTGATGGGGTTAAATATGACCAAATTCAAGAATTATTAGAAGATGCTGGACTACCTAAAGATGGTAAAGTTGATATTTATGATGGTGTAACTGGAGAAAAATTTGATAATAAAGTTTCTGTTGGTGTCATGTATATGTTAAAACTGTACCACATGGTTGACGACAAGGTGCATGCGCGAAGCGTAGGACCTTATTCGTTAATTACCCAACAACCGCTTGGAGGAAAATCTCAAAACGGGGGACAAAGATTTGGAGAAATGGAAACATGGGCGATCGAATCTTATGGAGCTTCACATATCTTGCAAGAATTACTAACTTATAAATCAGATAACATTGATGGGCGAAACCGTTTATATAGCGCCTTATCTCAAGGTGGAAAAATTCCAACTCGGGGAATGCCGGAATCATTTAGTGTTTTAGCTTATGAGCTACGAGGATTGTGTATTAAATTAGAAATTCACGAAAAAGAAAAATCACATTTACAACAAAAAGGAGATTTTATTAATAATGAAAATATTGTCTAGAAAATATTCATCAATTGATGAAAATCAAATTAAAAAAATTTCCTTGGCATTAGCAACTAGTGATGAAGTTTTACAATGATCACATGGTGAAGTTACTAAGCCTGAAACTGTTAACTATAAATCTTATAAACCAGAACGTGAAGGTTTATTTGATGAATTAATTTTTGGTCCAACAATCGATCATAAATGTCCAGTGTGTGGAAAAAAATACAAGAAATCAAACGAAGGCACAATTTGTACTGCTACATCACAGTGTGAAGAAATTAAACCAGAAATTTTACCAAAAATTTCGCGGCGTTCAAGAATGGGTCATATCCATTTAAATGCACCTGTTGTCCATTTTTGATATTTTAAAATTGATCACTCAATTTTAGCTAAATTATTAGGACTAAAAGTAGAAGGAACTAATAATTCAGTTAATCGGAATGCAATTGAATCATTAATTTATTACAAAAGTCACATTGTTTTAGAATCAGGTGGATTAAAATCATTACCTAAAAATAAGGTTATTGAAATTTCTGATGCTGCTTTAATTTATTATGAAGCTTTAAAAGAAATTCAAGAGCGTTATGAACCAGGAACTGAGGCTTATATCGAATTAAAAGAAGCAATTGAAGATTTAGAAGAACGAGCTAATTCTAAAATTGGAAAAGATTATGGAGTTGATTTTTATGAATTAAACGAAATAATTGAAGAATATTCAGAAGCTAAAATTAATACTGGTTCAGCTGCAATTGAGTATCTATTGGCAAATATTGATTTAGTAAAAGAACGCGATGAAGTTAAAGCACAAATTAACAAAATTAATGCGCTTGATAATTCTGAAGAAAAAGTAACTAATAGTAAACGTCAAGAACGTGAAAAACTATACAAAAGATTACAAGTAATTAATTCATTCATTAATTCAAAGCAAGATCCTAAATCAATGTTAATTACTGATTTACCGGTCATTCCTGCAGATTTAAGACCCCTAATTCAACTAGATGGTGGAAGACATTCAACTAGTGATATTAATGAATTGTACCGTCGGATCATTATTCGTAATAACCGGCTAAAAAAATGACAAGAACAAGAAGCGCCGATGCTAATTGTGCAAAATGAATTACGGATGATTCAAGAAGCAGTTGATGCTTTAATTGATAATCAGAAAAAAACACCGTCACCGATTGTTTCAAAAGACAATCGTCCATTGAAATCAATTTCTGATGCCCTAGTTGGGAAAAAAGGGCGTTTTAGACAAAACTTACTTGGGAAAAGGGTTGACTATTCTGGTCGGAGTGTTATTGTTGTTGGTCCTGAATTAAAGATGTATCAAGCAGGAATTCCACGGGAAATGGCAGCAAAATTATTTGAGCCATGAATTGTTAATGCTTTATTGAGAAAAGAAATTGCACCTTCAATTAAAAGTGCTAAAAAAATGGTGGAAGAATTAGACAACCGGATTTGACCACACGTTGCTGAAGTGATTAAAGGAAGACCAGTTTTATTAAACCGTGCTCCAACTTTACACCGTTTATCAATTCAAGCTTTTGAACCGGTTTTAGTGCGGGGAAAAGCAATTAAATTGCACCCACTTGTAACTACTGCTTTTAATGCCGATTTTGATGGTGACCAAATGGCTGTTCACGTACCAATTAGTGATGAAGCGATTCGGGAAGCGCGTGAATTAATGTTTGCTAACCGAAATATTTTGGGGCCTAAAGATGGTGAACCAATCATTAACCCTTCACAAGATATTATTTTAGGACTTTATTACTTAACTAAAGAAGAAACTGGTGCTAAAGGTGAGGGGAATGTTTATAGTTCATTCCAAAATATGATGCGTGCTTATGAAAATGGTTATGTTTCATTACATGCTCGTGTAGCTTTACCATATAGCGGTTTAAAAAACATTAAAGAAGAAGCACATGATACACGTTATGTTGTTTCAACTGTTGGAAAATTTATTTTTAATAAAGTTTTCCCAGAAAATTTCCCATTTGTATTTGATGCTGATGTTAATAATCTTTTCGCAAGATTTCATGATATCAAAGAAAAATACGCTATTAATCCTGGAACAAATGTGCCAGAATTTATCAAAAACTTACCACTAAATGCTCCATTAACTAAAAAAGATATTGCCCGTGTAGTTTCACAAGTTTATACAGCTTATGTGCCAAGTGTATCGATGGATGATGTCGCTAGTGTAATTAAAAATATTAATAGTGACAATTACACCGAAACTGTTTTAGAATATGGTAATTTAAATGATTATGAAGGTAAAAAATTAGCATTAAAATCAGCTGAATCTTTAGCATTATTTACTAAAGAAGAGTTTGAAAAAATTAATCGTCGTATCACTTTAAGAAATGAAGGAGTAGAACGTAGTTTCGAACCCGAAGAACGAACTGAGTTATTAGAAAAAGTTTGATTCCGTTATACCAATGCAGTAGCTGAAGTTTTGGATAAAATTAAAGATATTGGTTTTGAATATTCAACTAAGTCAGGGATTACAATGTCAATTTTTGACATTAAAGTTGCTCCAAACAAAGATAAAATTATTCAACAAGGTGAAGAATATACTGACAAGTTGAAAAAAATGTTTAATCAAGGTTTAATCACTGATGATGAACGTTATAAATTATCAATCGAAAAATGAGCTGCATTAAAAGTTGAAGTTGAAAAACAGTTAGATAAAATTACTAGTGAAGAACCTGATAACTCAATTTTTATGATGATGAAATCGGGAGCGCGGGGAAATATTGCCAACTTTGTTCAGCTAGCGGGAATGCGGGGATTGATGGCAAATAATACCAAAGCCACTAAATCCGATGCTGAAAATGAAAGAATTGTACGTTCAACTGTGGAAGTGCCAGTTAAATCTTCATTCCTTGAGGGGCTAACTGCTTATGAATTTTATTCATCAACCCACGGGGCACGGAAAGGGCTAACTGATACAGCGTTAAATACTGCTAAATCAGGATATCTAACTCGACGTCTAGTTGATGTATCACAAAATATTGTTGTGCGTCAAGAAAACTGTGGCTCTGACTTTGGATTTGTTGTTAAAAATATTATTGACACCAAAACTGGACAAATTATTGTGCCATTATGAGAAAGAATTGAAGGGCGCTTCACAAACTTACCAGTTTATGATCCTGCAACTGGTGAAGAAATTGTTGGATCTAATGTTTTAATTACACCGGAACTAGCAACAAAAATTGTTGATAGTGGGGTAACTGAAGTAGAAATTCGTTCAATTTTAGGATGTAATGTTCGTAACGGTGTATGTAAAGTTTGTTATGGAAAAGATCTTGCTTCAAATCGTTTAGTTACAATTGGTGAAGCTGTGGGGATTATTGCAGCTCAATCAATCGGTGAGCCGGGTACACAGCTAACAATGCGTACCTTCCATACCGGAGGGGTTGCTGGGGTTGAAGATATTACCGGTGGATTTACACGATTAATTGAATTAATCGATGCTTATGATAATCCATGAGGTAAACCAGCAATTATTTCAAAATGAAATGGTGTAATTGACGAAATTGAAGTCAAAAAAGATGCGGATGGTAATGAATTAAATGAGCAACTAGTTTGAATGACTACTAAAAACGGGGAGCGTAAAGCCTTCCACATTCAAGGATCAAGAAAACTGCGGGTAAAACCTGGTGATAAAGTTATTCCTGGTTCAAAAATAGTTGAAGGACCAATCATCTTAAAAGACTTACTAAAATATGCTGATTCATATTGAGTGCAAAATTACTTACTAAAAGAAATTCAACGGCTATATAGAATGCAAGGAATTTCAATTAGTGATAAATACATTGAAATTGTAATTCGACAAATGCTTTCAAAAATTGTAATCACCGATCCGGGAGATTCTGATTTATTTGAAGGATCGATCGTTGATGTTTTAGAATACAAACGTGTGAATGGTAAGTTGTTATCAGAGGGTAAAAAACCATGTTTTGGTAATGTAATCATTAAAGGGGCAAAACAAATTCCTTTATTATCTGATTCATTCCTAGCAGCTGCTTCTTACCAAGAAACTTCAAAAATTTTAGTTCATGCTTCAATTTCAAATCAAGTTGATAATCTTGAAGGGCTAAAAGAAAATATTATTGTAGGTCATATTATTCCAGCTGGAACATCATCAAATTTTGAACCTAAATCAAAATTTGATATTAAAGATCCTGCTTCATATTTTGAAAAGCCAGCGGCTAAGCCAGCGGCAATTGTGGAAGAAATGGATGAAATTTTAAATCATAATAATTAATTTCTAATTAAAACGCTAAGTGTTATACTTAGTGTTTTTTTATCCAAAATTGCATTTTTTTTAGTAAAAGTTGCTTTTAGTAACAAGTAATTTAGTAGCTAAAAATAAAAATTTGTTAAAATTGAAAGCATGATTAAAAAATTTAAAGAACAATTTTTAACTTCAAATTGAAAAAAGAATCCCCAATTTTGAGTTTTAACAGCGGGAATCATAATGTCAATTTTGATGTTTATTTTTATTGTAACAGAAATGGTTTTAGGATCAGGATCTGTTAGAAAAGCTAAAGCCGGAGAAGAAAATAAAGTCGAAGAATATTTACGGATGGATGCAGTTTTGAAGCAAGCAGCGCCACTATTTTATTTTACTAACCAAACTAATGTATTTTTAGCAGTAACGCTTGTGTTATTAGGTATTTTTTGACATCACCAAACTAAGGCTGCTAAAATGCGTGAATTGCTATTTGTAGCTGTAATTTTAATGACAATTACTACAATTATTTATTGATCTTTAATTTCATATACTAGAAAATGAGATTTTACCACTTACAGCAGCTTCCATAGTGCAATGCGTAGTATTTTTACCCATTTAATCCACTTTGTTGTCGGGGTTACAGTTTTAATTTATGTACGCAAAGATGTAGTGATTGGCAAAAAAGCTTTATTAGTTAGTGCTGGCTATGTAATGGGATACTTCTTTTTTGCATTGATTTTATTTTTTGCATCAAAAGCAGCAAACGGAAAACCAGCAGTAATTTATAGCTTTTTAAACTTTGAAAAACCACTATTTTACAAAAAAGGTAATTTAGGAGCAGTAGTTGTACTAGATATTTTAATGTTTGTTATTGCTGCTGTAATTCCTTGATTATTTGTTTGACTTTACAAAGTGATTTTAAAAGTCAAAATTAATTTACCTTTATTAGACAAATTAGTTGCTAAATGTAAATTGAAAAAAGCACATAAATAAGAATGAACAAAAAGTAAACTTTGAACTTCAAAAGTTTACTTTTTGTTAAGCTTTAAAATATTATTTTTAATTAATAGAAAGGTTAAATTTAATTTTTAAAAATTAAACTTAAATAATGAAAAAGATACAAAAATTTTATAACTTAACAGTTTACATAAATTATTTGTATGTCATAGTTGTTTCATTGGTGCTAATATTTTATGTTGCTTTTGATTTATCAATATTTAGAAATGTAGTTGTTTGAATAAGTTTTATTGAATGTATTTTTATATTATTTTTTTTAATTTGAAACTTTGTTTATTTTGTTTTTGTCGATACAAAACTAGTTTTATATCTAAAACGAAATCAAATATTAAATTATTTCAAATTTGCTAAAATTAATAAAGCCGTTTCTGTAAATAGAACTATATTGAATTTAACTTGGTATAAAGCAGAGGGCTTTGTTTGTATAAAATTAGCAATTTTGCAGGCGATATCAAGTTTGATAATTGTTGTTAATTTGATTTATATTTTTTATACTAACAACCTTTTACTTAATAGAGGCTTGTGAAATAATAATGATATTATTTTCAGCTGATTTAAATCATTTTATTTTAATTATACAGTAGTTGTTTTAGCAACACCCTCTTTATTAACGATACTATATGCTTTTAGCATTATGCTATTGATTCATTCTTTTATACCTCAAAAAAATAGAAAATACATAGATGCAGCATATAAGGACTATGATTATTTTATTGAAAATTTAGAAAAAAACGAAGACCCAAATTTAATTTATGCTCTAAAATATAAAAAAAACAGTTAAATTTAATTATATTGCTCAGAAAATTTAATGCAACTTAAATGTTTATAAAAATAATTAATGCATAAATTGGTTTAAATTTTTTATCAAAAATTTTAAAATTATATTTTTTAAAAGTAGCTAAGTTATTTAAGCTACTTTTTTCACGCTTTTTTAGCTCTAAATAAATTAATATAAGTTATAATTTTCATTACTAAATTTTTACACTATTTTTAACAGAAATTACAAAAAAATTGCAAAGGAGCGCAATGAAAAAACCTTTAATTTTAACAGTTATCGATGGTTTGGGTTTACGTGATGATGAGCAAGGAAATGCTTTTAAATTAGCTCACACCCCAACATTTGATCAATACTTCAAAGAATACCCTTATGCTTTAATTCAAGCTTCAGGACAATACGTTGGTTTACCTGAAGGTCAAATGGGAAACAGTGAAGTAGGTCATCTAAACATCGGGGCTGGAACTGTTGTTTATACAGGGTTGTCATTAATCAACAAAACATTAGTAGATGGAACATTTGGAGAAAATCCTAAATTTTTAAAAGCTTTTGAAGCGGCGAAAAAAAATAACTCAACCTTACACCTTATGGGGCTTTTATCTCCTGGTGGAGTTCACTCATTAGAAGATCATCTATTTGGTTTAATTGAATCAGCTTGAAAACATGGAGTTGAAAATTTATCTGTGCATGTTTTTGGTGATGGGCGTGATGTAGCACCACAATCAATTTTAGAATCATTAGCAAAGTTAGAAGCCGTGCTAGCTAAAAAACCAAACTACAAAATTGCTTCGATTTCAGGAAGATTTTATGCTATGGATCGTGACAAAATGTTTGATCGAGTAGAACAAGCTTATGATGCAATTCTTGGAATTTCAAAAAATCATTTTACAAGCGCTAAGGAATATGTTTTAGCCCAATATAGTGAAGGAATTTTTGATGAATTCTTAAAACCGGCAATTAATTCAGACCCACATACCCACTTTTTAAAAAATAACGATGCTGTAATTTTTTTCAACTTCCGCCCTGACCGCGCAAGACAATTAACACATTTAATTATTAAAACTCCATTATATTCACATAATCCCGCTAATAAACGGGTGCAAATTGCCGAATTTGTTTCAATGATGAAATACGAAGGAATTGATTGTGATATTGCTTTTGAAGAAATGGAAATTACTGAACCGATTGGTAAAGTTTTAGAAAAAGCTGGTGTAAGTCAATTACGTTTAGCAGAAACACAAAAATACGCTCATGTAACCTTTTTTATGGATGGTGGTAAAGATGTGGAATATCAAAATAGCAAACGTATTATGGTGCCTTCATTAAAAGTTGAATCTTATGCTACAGCACCACAAATGTCAGCTAAAGAAATTACAGATGCATTATTAGCTGAAGCTAAAAATTTTGATGTTGTAATTATGAATTTTGCTAATCCTGATATGGTGGGGCACACAGGAGATTTACAAGCTGCCATCAAAGCTGTTGAAGTATTAGATCAACAACTTGGTAGAATTAAAGAATGGGTTGAAGGCAATGATGCGGTGCAATTTATTACTGCAGATCACGGGAATGCTGAATTAACTGAAGATGAAAAACATAAGCCCGCAACAAAACACACTTCTTTCCCAGTTATGTTAATTACAACTGATAAATCATTGAAATTAAAAAATGGAAAATTAGCAAATATTGCACCAACAATTTTAGACTATTTGGGAATCGAGAAACCAAGTACAATGGATGCTGATTCATTAATTGTAACAAAATAATTTTTAAATAATTACCTCATTTATTAATGAGGTTTTTTATTAAGTTCTTTTTAATTAATTAAGATTTTACAAAATAAAAAATGATTATTTCAATCGAAAAATTACTAACATAGCTATAATTAACTTAATATGAATTTTAAACTAATTAACTTCCACAATAACACCGAATACTCATTTTTAGAATCAACAATTACATTAAAATCATTATTTGATTTCGCTATACAAAACCAGCAAAAGTATTTAGTAATTACTGATCACAACAATATGTTTGGCGTGGCGCCGTTTTTAAAATTAGCTCAAAAACACGCCATCACCCCTATCATTGGTTTAGATTGTGATGTTGATGATTATCGTTTAATTTTAATTGCTAAAAATTATCAAGGATTTTTAGAACTAGCTCGTCTTTCTAATCGCAAAATGAGCAAAGAGAATATTACACTTAATGACATCAATGTGACTAATTTAATTGTTATCGACCATCCTTCTAAGGGTTATTTTGCAATAACCAAAAAACAACTAGCAATTCCCAATTATTATGTTATTGCAAATGACCTAAGCATCACTAATGCAATTTGGGTTCAAGAACATGTTATTAATAAAACAAATGAAAATCAGTATCTAAAAACATTACAAGCAATTGCTGGAAATGAAGTCGATCTAAAATCGCAATTCCGAGGCTTAAGCTATATTCCTGAAGATTTAAACCCCGAAATTATTAGTCGCACTAATGCTTTGGTAGAACAAATTGATTTGCAATTTCCAGAAGTTAAAAATCCTTTACCACATTTTCCTAATGATTTAGGAATTGATTCTTTTAGTTATTTAAAAAAAGTTTTAGAACAAAGCTTGCAATCTAAAAAAGCAGAATTAATAGCTTATCCAGAATTAAAAGAACGTTTAAAAACTGAATTAGAAGTTATTAAGACCTTAAATTTTGCTGATTATTTTTTAATTATTTGAGATTTTATTAAATGAGCTAAAAATAATGAAATTGTAATTGGTCCTGGGCGGGGATCTTCGGCGGGCTCATTAGTTTGTTATTTATTAAATATTACAGAAGTTAATCCATTAAAATATAACTTATTGTTTGAAAGATTTTTAAATATTAAACGGGTTTCAATGCCAGATATTGACATTGATATTCAAGATAATCGCCGGGAAGAAATTATTAATTATGTGATTAATAAATATGGTAATGATAATGTTGCTTCCATTGTTACTTTTCAAACATTAGGTGCTAAAATGGCATTGCGTGACGTAGCACGAGTTTTGGGAATTAGTATTGCAGAAGTTAATGAATTATCTAAAATGGTGCCATCAATTCAAACGCTTGAAGAAACTTATGAAAAAATTGCTAAGTTTAGAGCTAAAATTGATAGCAAACCAATTTATAAAGAACTTTATGAAACTGCTAAATTTTTAGAGGGTTTACCACGCCAACACGGAACTCATGCAGCCGGTGTGATTGTTTCGGATAAAAAAATTATCGATATTATTCCAACGATGTTTTTAGAAAATGGTCAACAGCAAACTCAATTTTCAATGGATTATTTAGAAGAGTTTGGTCTATTAAAAATTGATTTTTTAGGATTAAAAAATTTATCAACTTTAAAAAATACTTTAGATTTAATTAACCAACGCCACCATTTAAATTTAACAATTGCTCAAATTCCATTGAATGATGTTAAAACCAAACAACTACTATCTAGTGGAAAAACAATAGGAATTTTTCAGCTTGAATCGCCAGGAATGATTAATACAATTAAGGCTGTCAAAATTGATCAGTTTGAAGACTTAGCTGCTATTATTTCGTTATTTCGTCCTGGTCCAATGGAAATGATTCCAACCTATATTAAAAATAAAAAAAACCCAGATTTAATTCCATTTGTTTCTCAAGAATATAATCAAATTTTGAGTTCAACTTATGGGGTAATTGTTTATCAAGAGCAAATTATGGAAATTTGTCAAAAGTTTTCAGGAATGAGTTTTTCTGATGCTGATATTTTACGGAAAGCAATCTCTAAAAAAGATTTTAGTGAAATTGCAGAAGTGAAACAAAAATTTTTTCAAGGAGCACTTGCAAATAATTATTCTTTAGCTTTGGTGAACCAAATTTTTGAATTAATTGAAAAATTTGCGGCATATGGTTTTAATAAGTCGCACGCTATTTCTTATGCAATGTTGGGATATAAAATGGCTTATTTAAAAAGTGAGTACCCACTTGAGTTTTTTGCTTCAGCAATCAATACAGCCAACGGAGCTCAGGCGACTGTAGAAAAATATTATTCTGAAGCTAAAAGTTTAGGTATTAAAATTGAATCACCATTAATTAATAAATCAAGCTCTGAATGTTTTATTGAGGATAACAAAATTTATTTACCTTTAAACATTGTTAAAGGTTTAGGAAAAGTTGCTATTGATAAAATTGAAAGTGAAATTGGGAAAAATGGTCCTTTTATGAGTTTCTATGATTTTATTGTCCGAGCTGAATTAATTAATTTAGGTCGCGCTAATATCACAACGATAATTGAATCTAATGCTTTACGCCAATTTGGCAATATCAAAACATTACTAAATAATTTAGATGCAGCTTTTTCTTATAGTGATTTAGTAACTATAACTAACCCATTAGATAAGACGCTTAAAACTGTTGATCACAGCATTGCAGCTAATCTTGAAATTGTTTTAAATGAAGTTGCATTGGACGCTGAGTTTGAGCGTAAAATGGAAGAAAAATATTTAGGCTATGCTTATAATAATGTCATTATCAATCCTTTCGAAACTGAAACATTACTAGCTGACTTAGCTGAACAACAAACTATGCGTTTAGCTCTTGTTGTTAATAAGATTAGTCCTTTTTATGATAAATATCAACGCGAAATGGGACGTTTAATTTTAAGTGATCGTAGTAAAACAATTAATGTTTTAGTATTTTCCACTCAATGAAAAAATTTTCAAAGTTTACCACAAGGAGAGATTGTATATTTTGATGTCACAAACAAAGGCGATCGGTATATAGTTGATAAAAATTGAATGATTGCAAAACTTAATTAATAAAGGCGAAATATGAAACAAAATTACATTCTTTTAGTTGATGGTAATTTGTTGATGTATAAATCGTTTTACTCAACATATTATCAAAACCCTAATAATTTACTAAAAAATTCACAAGGAATTCCGACACAAGGAATTCATATTTTTTTCACAACATTATTATCAGTTATTCAAAATTTTAATATTTCGCATTGTTTTATTGCTTTTGATGCCGGTTCTCAAACTAGTAGACACGAATTTTTTGCTGACTATAAAGCTAACCGAGCTAAAGCGCCTGATGATTTATTTGTTCAAATGGAAATTGTGAAAAAATTATTAACATTAATGAATATCAAAATTATGCAGCAACCACTAGTTGAAGCTGATGATTTAATCGCTTCATTAGCATTAAAAGCAAAAAAAGATCCCGAAAATGAGATTTTTATTTTATCAGCAGATCAAGATTTATTGCAACTTGTGCAAGATAACATTTCTATCATTTATCGTCCTAAAAATAGTTATGTTTATGATTTGAAGACAATTAATAATTTTTATGAATTACATCAAATTCATCCCAATCAAGTAATTGATTATAAAGCTATTGCTGGAGACGTATCAGACAATTTACCTGGCGTTAAAGGTATTGGTGAAAAAACAGCTAAAAAATTACTAAACGAATACCCTAATTTAGAAGCAATTTATGAAAATTTATACCAACTAAGTCCCAAAATGCAAGAAAAATTTTTAGAATCAAAAGAAGTTGCTTTTCTATGCAAAAAATTAGCAACTTTAAACTATCATGTTGTTTTGGATTTGGAAATTAAAGATCTTGCACTTGATATCACTTTAAATCAAACATTAGAAGCCGAATTAAATCAGCTTGAACTAAATAAAATTAAAACATTAATTTTAGGAAAAAATTCATATTAAAAAATTAGTTGTTTTTATTTTTGAAAAAAACATTAAAATAGTACATATGAAAAATGATCAAATCAAAATGTTTTTAAATAATTGTAAGCAAGAAGTTTTATCTTTAGCTTTTTATACTAAACGTTCACACGCAATAAAAGCAACTAACTTTATTTTTGAAAAATCCATTTCAACAAAAAAATTATTTAAAAAAATTTTAGCAATCTTTTTGTGACTAATGATTTTTACAGCTTTAGGGCTAATTTCTTATTATCTAATTGATATTATTTTGCAATTTATTGTTGTCCTTATTAATAAAGCAGGCGAAATTTTAACTGATTTTTTAGTTTATTTTCAATGAGTTTTAACGATTTTTAATTTTTTAACAATCATCTTTTTTATTAGAAAAAAATTTTCAAATAAAAAATACCGAGGAACATTTTTGTTGGAATTCCAACAAGGATCCCAAATTTTAGTTGAAAAAATTAATTTAGTAATTACTAATTTGGATAAGCTCAATGATCAAGCAATTCAAAAATATTTACGTGAAATTCAAGTTATGCTACAAGTTTTTATTAAAGACTCTAATTACAATATTCCATTTTATATTCGTAATAAATGAATTTTAGAAACACTTTTTCCAACTAACCAGGATCGCCAAAAACAATATAGCATTCATGTCGAAAATATTAAAACATTAATTACTAAAATTAATACAGTGATGTAAATATAAATTCATTAAAAGAGGAAAGTAATAAGACTTTGCTTTTTTAATAATATTCAATTTTTAAAATACTTATAAAAAAAACAAAAACTAATAATTCTTTTAAAATTTTCTACAAAACATGAAGTATTTTATGATTTTGCTAATAATGGCTTTATATATATATATATATATATATATATATTAGAATTACAATAACTATTGCTTTATATTCAATAATTTTTATTTTGAAAATTATGTAGTAATAGTAAATTTTTTATTATAAATTTGCAATGATCTAAATAATTGATTTAAGTTATAAATGCAAAAATAAATTTAGAGATTTATTGATTTTTAAATAAATTATAACATTAAAAAACAGTTAAAACAGGCTTTTGTAACTGAAAAATAATGTTTGAAATGAGGGCTTATGAAAAATTCAAGTAGTACAAGTAAAAAAATATTATTAATTAAAAAAACATCATTATTTGTTTTATCTACGCTTCCTTTATTTGCTTCACTATCTACAATAGTTTCAGCAACTATGCAATATAGTGATGGATATTCATGATGAGCTAAAGAATCAAGTGAAACTACTGGAGATTGAATTCGCAAGAATAATCTTTCTAATTTTACAAATTGACAAATGCAAGAATTAGAAAATTATCCTTATGATAATACTTATGGTGAATGAAAAACAGCAATATTTATTTCTAAATTAAATGATAAAATGAGTTTAATGCGGCAAATGCATAAATTTATGGATGAAGCTGTAAACACTAAATCAGATTTTACTCCACATTTTTCAAAAGCTAATAATTCAGGTGAAATAGATCGATTTGCTATTGACTTATCAAGAGTTGGAAATATTTTATTAAAAGATGATTTTGGAACCGGGGTTTCTCCGATCGATGAAAAT
Source organism: Mycoplasma pogonae (assembly GCF_054170725.1). Classification (NCBI taxonomy): domain Bacteria; kingdom Bacillati; phylum Mycoplasmatota; class Mollicutes; order Mycoplasmatales; family Mycoplasmataceae; genus Mycoplasma; species Mycoplasma pogonae. Next base: position 40,215 of record NZ_JBSWZS010000007.1, read on the forward strand.
AATATTGATCAAACGTTAATAAAGCTTAATGCATCTTGAAGTGTATTAAATGGTTTTTCAGAAGAACTTAAACAAATATTTAGCAAAACATCTAGCGAAACAAACAATTTAACTGCTCAACAAAAAGGTGTCTTTTATAATAAAATAAATGAATTTAAAAGATTTGTTGAAGGGTTAAAAATTCAACCTTTTACTAGTACAGGTCAATTAAATAAAAATTATATAAATCAATGAAATCAAGTTTTAAATAAATATAAAGAAATTAAAAATAATTTTGAAACAGAAATGTACAAAGTTAATAATGAAATGGCAAAATTAAAAGCTTTTGCAAATGAGTATGAAGCTAAGAAAAAGCTTAGAAAATATACAGCCACAAGTGATGCATCATTGAAAAGGAAATTTGATGAATCACTTGAAGAACCTTTTCGACCTGATTATGCATCTATTAGTTTAAGCAGAATAAAAGAATCTGAAACAGAAATCGTTAATGCATATAATGCTCTTAATGGCGCAGAACCAACAGATTGAATTGATAAAACCTTAGAACAATTAAGAACAAGAGTTGCAGATTATGATAAATTGTCTTCCGAATCAATTAAAACTCTTATTCAATCAATTGAATCAATTAAAACTTTAGCAAGAACTAGAAGGTGAACTAGTGATACTCCTGAGAATAGAAAAAATCTTGAAGATTATATTACTACATATGAAGCTCGGTTAAAGGAAAGAAATAATGAATTTAATAAACTTGAAGAAGCTTTTTTAAAATATCGAGCAAAAATTGGTACTATAGCATATGATCAGGCTACAAATAAATCAATAGAAGACGAAAAAGTTTTTAAAGCACTAGAAAAAATTCTTATAGATCCAGGTAGAACTGGCGAAGAAGCTAAAACACTTTGAAGACCAAGAAATGGTTTATTAAACAAAAGTTATCACATAACATATTTAAAAATAAGAAATGCTATTTCCACAACTCAAATAAATAACGCAATTAAAGAAATTAATGATGCAACAGCAGCACTTAATGGTGAAATCGCAGATGCTTTAAAGTATTATTTAAATGCAATTGGTAGAAGTAAATATGATACAGCAACAAATCAAAGTCAACAAAACACAATTGTTTTTAATACTTTAAATGATATTTTAGAAAATGCAGTGACTCAACCCACACAACTTACAAAAACTTTTTCAATTGGAAATAACTCAATTAAAAAGGGCAAAACTAATGCTGAAATAACAGAAGCTGCTACTAAAATAAAGCAAACTAGAGATGATCTTAATGGTAGTGAGCTAGGGACTAAAAAAGAAGAATTAAAAAATAAATTAAATGTTGAACCTTTAAATGAATTAAATTCAGTAACTAAAGAAACAATTATAAAAGCTATTGATGATGCTAACACAAAAAGCCTATTAGATGAAATTGAAACAAAGTTAATTCAGCTTGCTAGTGATTTTAGTGCTGCAAATGTTAAATTAACTGATTTGCAAAATTATAAAACAGCATCAGCAACTGAATTGAATTATCGATTAGCTGATGAGAGCTTAAAAACAGCTTTTGACGAAAAAGTTACTATATTAAAAAATAAACTAGATAATGCAAAAAAATCTAGCGGAACAAATATTTGAAACAATGATGATTTTGCTAATATTGTTAAGGAAACAAATGTGGCTAGTGGTAGTTTAAATGGCACAATAAATAAAAATGCTGCATTTAGAAAGATAGATTCATTAGTAAAAATTGCTGATACTACAAAGCAAGAGCTTAAGAATCAAATTGAAAAAAATAACAAAACTGAAAAAGTAGATAATAAAGCTTCAATGGAAAAATTAGTAACTGATCTCGAAAATGCTAATAATAAATTTGTTGATTTAAAAGTTGAGCTAAAAAATATACGGATTTAATTAATACTCCCAAACATACTTTAAGCACTAATAAAGATGTAATGGATGCAAATATTAAAAATGCATTAAAAACAATTGTTGATGTATCAGAATTTACAACAATTAATAATTCAACCTCAATTGATGGAAAAAAAATAAAAGCTGCTAATGATGCAGCCGTTGATGTTGCAATAATAATTATTAGAAATTCCATTAAAGGTCTTAATGGTGATAAAGTTGCAAAAGTGGAAGCTGCTAAAACACTTATTAATAATTTAAATAAATTAGAAACTGCATTGAAAACTAATTTTATTAATCAACTAAATGCTTTAAATCTCAATGATACTTCTGAAACATTAGAAGTTTTTGAAACGGGGAAAATTAATCCAATTACAAATAAAGCTAATGAATTACAATCTGAATTTACAAAAGTTAATGCAGCTTTAGTGGCTTTTAGAGATAAATATTATGCATCTCCCGAAGGCGCAGAAGCAACAAATCGTGATAGTGAATGAAATAATGTTATTAATCAATTAAAATCAGTAATTTCAACTTCGCTAGATAAAAATATTTCTTCAACTTATGAAATTCAAACTAATAATAGTGTCATGTTTAAAAATGAAATTTCAATTGATGATGTAAAAAAAGTTATTAAAGAAATTAATAAATCTAAAGATGCTTTAAAAGGTTTGGATGAGTTAAATGCTAAGAAAGCTACTTTAAAAAATGAATTAGAAGTGTCTCCATTTAACAAATTAAATTCAGCAACAATTATTGCTTTTAAAAATAAAATTACAGCAGCTTCTAGTTCAACTCAATTACAAACAATTAAAGCTAAGGTACAAGAATTAGCTAGTGAAATGGATACCTTAAAAGCCAAAATTGTTGAAGGAGACAAGGCCTTTTCTGATGAAAGCTATACACTAGCCTCGAATGATAAAAAAACAAACTTTGAAAATGCTTTGAATGCCTTAAAAGCTAAAATTAATAATGAAGATATTTCTGAAAAAACAGTTTCCGATTTAAATGCATTAGCTTCCAATGTAGATGCAACTTTGAATGATTTAGATGGATCACTAAATAAGATTAAAAATACTCTAAGAACAAAACTTACTACAATACCTTTTAACAAATTAAATTCAGCAACACTTACATCAATTAATGTTGAAATTAATAATGCAAAAAATGCAGAAACTATCAATGCTCTAGACACAAAAGTTACTAATTTAGCATCTGCTTTTAATACAGCTCAGACCACAGCAGAGACATTGAAAACCTATAAAACAAATGCAAATTATAAATTAGCAAATAATGATAAAAAAATAACATTTGATGAAAAATTACAAGCTTTAGAAAATCTTGTTAATAATAGCTCGAGCATTTTAGATACTAATTTAGCAGATTTTAATAATGCCAAAACTACAGCAGAAACAGCCAAAAATCAATTAAACGGAATTCTTAATAAAACTGATGCAACTAATAAAATTAATAGTTTAGATAAACTTAGTGATATTATTAAAAATAAAATTCTTAATGAAAAAATAAATCAATTAGCTGTAGTTGATAATAAAACAAAACTAGATAATGAAGTAGCAAAACTTAGTGAAACTAATAACAAATTTGATGAATTAAAAATAACATTAAAAAAATATACCGATACTATCACAACACCAAAGCACGATTTAGATCCAAATATGGCTGCCATGGATGAAAAAGTTAAAAAAGCATTAAATGATATTTTTGGGGCAGATTCATTTTCAACAATTAATAAAACAACAAATATTAATAGTAAAAAAATAAATGTTACAACTGCAGCTGAAGTGGGAGTGGCAATCAACACTATTAATGATGCATACAATGCACTTAATGGAGAAAATGCATTAAAAAATCAAAAGCAAAATTTAGTTGATACATTAAAAAGAGAAATTAATGCTTCAACTTATTTATCTTCAACTGAAAAATCAAATTTTGTATCAAAACTAAATGCTTTAAATGTTAATGATTTAAGTGAAAATTTGTATGCTTTTAAAGTAAAAGTTGATACCTTTAAAACCGAGGCAAAAATTTTAAATGATTTAAATAAAGCAAAAACAGATTTAAAAGTTAAATTAAAATCTGCTCCTTTTAATAAACTAAATGCAGAAACTATTAAAGCAATTGAAACAAAAATTGACAGCGTTACTAGTCAAAGTAATTTAACTCCAATTGAATCTAAAGCAAATGAATTAGCTAATAAAGTTAATGAATTAATAGCAAAAATAACTGAAATGGAAGGAATGAAAACATCAGAAAATTACACCTTAGCATCAAGCCCTGGAGCTAAAGATAATTTTGATGTTGCATTAAATGCCTTAAAAGCTAAAGTTAATACTGATAATATTTATGATGAAACAAATTCAACATTAAATGAATTAGTTTTAAATGGAAGTTCAGCAATTAGCAATTTGGATGGTACTTTAAATAAACGTAAAGCAGAATCAAGGGACAAACTGGGTAACACTCCTTTAAGTAGTTTGAATGAAGCGACAAAAAAAGTTATCAATGATGCAATTAATGCCGCCACTTCTATAGAAGCATTAGAGGCATTAGATGCCAAAGCCTTAAATATTGCTACAGCATTTGAAGCATTAAAATCTAAGCTTATTGAGCTAGAACCTTATGCTGAAAATTTAAACTATAAATTAGCTGATGATGCTAAAAAAGCTAATTTTAGTTCCAGTCTACAAGCATTAAAAGATGAAATAGCAAAATCAGTAAATATTTTAGATGTCAGTTCTTCAACTTTTACTAATTTAATAGAAGTATTACAAACTGCTAAAGATGAACTAAATGGAAATACAAACTTAACTAATGCCCAAACTGCAATCGGACTTTTAGAGCATTTAAGCGAAAAGCAAAAACAACAAGCTAATAACAAATTAATAGACTCATTAAAAGTTAATTCTAAATCTGATTTAATTAATGAACAAACATTATTTATTGATATTGATAATAAACTAGGTTTAGCAAAAAAAGTCATTAATGATACTAGCAATTTAAATAATGCTGAAAAATCAGGTTATATAACTAAACTAGCTGATATTAACATTGAAGATATTACAGCTTCACAAGCTAATGACAAAATTGATGAAGTGAAATTAGAAGCTAAAAAAACTGCTTGAGTTAATGGAGCAATTAATGATGTTGATGCTCTAATTCATTTATCACCATCTTTAATTCAAAAAATTAAAGATGAATTAAATAGTTTTGATAAAACTAATGCTATTGAATTTGAGATTAATTTTAAAAGTAAAGTTGATAGTATTAAAGATAAAGCTATAAAATTAAACAACCAATTTACAAATGAGATTGAAGCTAAGTTCAATGACTATATAAATACAATTGGGACTGTTAAATATGATGAAGCTAATAACAAAGATTCAAAAAATGATGAGGTATTTGCTGCTTTAAATGAGATTGTAAGTATAACATTAACAAAGCCTTCTGAATTAACAAAAAGTTATAAAATTAATACTTTAAAAATTGGCCCAACATCTACCACATCAAATATTACTATGTTATTGGATCAATTATCCACTAAAGCTAGTGAAGTTGCTGCAAAAATTGAAAATGCTAAAAATACATTAAATGGACAAGATGTTTTAGCTGATAAGGTCGCTAAGAAAAAAACCGAATTAAAAACTAAAATTAACTCTACTCCTGAATTTAATGAATTAGTTACAAATGTATTAGATGATATCAAAAATAAAATTGATAAATCAACTTCTCTAACTACATTAGAAAATATTGAAAAAACAATTAATGATACTGCACTTGCTATTGGTGAAATTAAACAAAGAATTAAAAAATTAAAAGAAAACCAAAATCAAGCAAATTACAAATTATCAGATTCTTCAAAACAAGCTGAATTTGATGCAATTATTGAAAAATTAGAGAACCATTTAAAACAAGATTTATTTGACGAAACTAAAAAAAGTATTGCCCTTGCTGATTTAACTAATTCAACAGAAACAATTGCTGAAAGCATGTTGAATGGTGATGCTAATTTAATAAATGCCTTTAATGCTGTAAAAAGATTAACCAATTTAAGTGAAGATCAAAAAAAAGCTGCTGAAAATAAACTTCGTGATATAACAAAAATTGATTCCAAAGTAAAATTAGATGCTGCTAATGATTTGTTTTCTGCTCTTGAGACAAAAATTGAAACGGCAAAAAATAATATTAATCATTTAAGTAATTTAACTAAAGCAACAAAAGATGATGCAATTGCAGAATTAGGAAAAATTGATATTTCTAATCTTGATGAAGCAACAGCAACAACAAAAATTGATGAAATCATTAATGCTAATACAACATTAAATATTTCATTGGAAGAAAAATTAACAAAATTAAAAGAAGCTTTAAAAAAATATGTCGATGAAATTGGCGATAAAAAACATGATGTTACAGAAAATATTGCAATTATTGATCAAGAAGTATTAACTGCTATTAAATTAGTTTTGGCTGATATCTCTGCAACAACATTAACTAATAGTTTTAATATTAATGACAAAAAGCTATCTACTAATGTTATCAAGGAAGTCGAAGCAGTAACTAAAAAAATTGATGAAGCTTTTTCTAAATTAAATGGTAACCAAAAAATTAATGAAATAATTGATAAATTAGAAACAGCACCTTGAAACACGCTGAATACAGCAACTAAAGCAACTATTAAAGCAGCAGCTAATGCTACGACATCTTATGAAAAACTTCAAGAAATTGTTAATCAAGTAAATGAAACCTTAGTTGATGTAGCAACAATTAAAAATAGAGCTAAAGAATTAGAAGAAATAAAAAAATTAGCTAATTATAAATTAGCTAATGATGATCTAAAAACTACCTTTGATACTGAGGAAGAAAAATTAAGTAATAAATTAACTAATGATGATTTATTTAATAAATCTTCTGAAATAAGTAATATTTTAAAGTCTGTTAATGATGCATCTAGTGCATTAAATGGTGGTAATAATCTTACTGCTGCAGAAACCCATATCAAAGATTTAACTAATTTACTAGTAGCCACTCAAAACGCAATTATTAGTGAATTAAAAGATTTAAATAAAATTAATACTAAAACTAAATTAGAAAATTTAGTTAATAATTTTAGTGAAATTAATAATTTTATTGAAGCTAAAAAAGTTGAAATCAAAGGCTTGACTCACCTTTCACTAGAACTTCAAAATGAACTAATAGCCGATTTATCTAATAATAGTGATTTATTAAATCAATCAAAAGATACAACTAAAGCTGAAATTACTGCAAAAACTATTAATGCAGTTGCAATTAATAACAAATTTAATGATTTACAATCTAATGTTGCTAAATATAAAGCTATATTCACAAAACCGGAATATACCGAAGCAACTGAGGATAATAAAATTGCTCAAAATAATAAGGTTAAAACAGCTTTGGAATCTATTTTAAAAGATAAAACTTATAGAAATATTGAAACAGATTTAGCAAAATTAACAACTGAGACTTATAAATCGGGCACTACCTTAACATCTGTAGAAGCTGCAATTACTAGCATTAAAGACGCTCTTGATTCTTTAAATGGATTAACTAAAGTTAATGAAGAAAAAGATAAACTTAAAGCAAAAATCGAAAATGCATCTGGTATTTACAATAGTTTAAATCAATTAACTAAAGCTGCTATTTTAGATGATCTTAATAAGGATGAAACAGATACTAAAGCAGAAATTACTGCAATTGACACCAAAGCAACCAATGCTTTAAATATACAAACCCAGTTACAAGCTAAAATTAATGAATTAAAAAAATATCAAACGGAAGATAAAAACTACAAGTTAGCTAGTTCAACGGAAAAAACTGCTTTTGTTGAAGCGTTAAAAAAACTTGAAGAACAGTTAGCTAAAAATTTATATGATGATGGGATGCAAATTGAAACAACTGGATTAATTACAGCAGCTGAGATAGCAAAAACTAATCTTGATGGTAACGAAAATCTTGAAAAAGCTAAAGCTGATATTTCTAAATTAACTAATTTATTAGCCCAAACTAAAAAAGATATTGAAAATAGTTTAGAAAATCTTAATAAATTCAGTGATAAGGCAACCTTAGAAGCTGAAGTTGCTAAATGAAATGCAATCAATAACCAATTAGAAGATCTAAAAAATTCATTAAAAGCTGATGCAACAGTACCGCTTGAGCATTTATCGCAAGCAGCTAAGGATGCGCTTTTAGCAAAAGCACAAACAATTGCAGATTTAAACGCCAATCAAGCAGACATTGAAGCTAAAATAGCTCAAATTAAATCTGATGCTGAAAATACCAATGCAGCTTATGAAGATTTAAAAACTGCATATGATGCTTATAAAGTTAAAATACCAACTGCTGATTATGTAGATGCAACTGAAGGTAAAAGATTAGCAGCTGATGAAACAGTGAAAAAATCATTAGAATCTATACTAGATGCTTCAACTATACCTGGTGCAAATAATAAATTACAAGGCAAAATTAAAGCTGATATTGATGCTGCAAAAATTCAATCAGCTAAAGCAGAAATTGAAAAAGCTATGGAATCATTAGATGGTGATGAGAATTTAGCAATTTTAAAAGCAAAGATAAAAAATCATACTCAAACTGGTGGTGATTTTGCATTACTTAGCAATGCTACAAAAGCAGCAATTAATCAAGTCGCCGATAATGCTAAGTTTGTAAATGAAATAAATGAGGTTAAAAATAAAGTTAATGAAGCGTTGAAAACATCAAAAACAATTGAGGAAGAAATTACAAAATTAATAACCGCCAAAAAAACTACTAACTATAATTTATCAGGAAAAGCGGAGCAAAAAGCTTTGGATGATGTATTAAAAGCTTTGCAAGATTTCAAGGAAAATAATTTATTAGATGCTACAACTTCAGCAAAATTAGTTGAAGCTAAAAATAATGCAGAAGCAGCAATTAATGGCTTAAATGGTATTCAAAATTTAAAAGCTGCTCAAGATAAGGTTGATAGTTTCATTCACATTCCTGAAATGGAAAGAAATAATGCACGTGATACATTACCTACCACATCATTAAATGATTTAAACCAAAGGATTGAAGATTTAGAAGAAATCAATAATACTATTAATTCTAATAAAAGTATTATTGATAAACTTATAAATATTGATAAAGATACAAAAAATAAATTTAAAGATGATGTAGCTAAAGTGGATTTAACTAAATCAAAAGATAAAAATATTGAAAATTCAAATAATATTAAAGATATGGCTATAGCATTGAACGCAAAGTTTTATAATTTTAAATTAGATTTAGATGAATATCTATCAGTTCAACAGACTCCAACATATATAGCTGCTACAAATAAAAATGAAGTTAATAAAAAAGTTGTAGGAGCAATTAATAACATTCTTTCAACAAAAATTGAAAGTGCAATGGATGTTAAAACAAGCAGTACTTTTAAATACGGAATCACTAATGATGATATTAATGCAGGATTAAAAATAATTAAAAACGCAATTAAACAATTAGATGGTAATTTTGAAGTTGAAAAAGCAAAAAAAGAACTAGCTAATCAAATAAACAGTGAGGAAAAATATAAATATTTATCACATTTAACAAAACAAAGTCTTCAAGAAATGATTAAAGCAATTGATAGTAATCAAAATACTTGAAATAAAAATTTAAATAAAGTTATCGAAGAAGCTAATTTAGCATTAAAAAAAATGAATGCAATTAATCAAGCTATTTCTAATGCGAAACAAATAGGTGATACTGATAGTGTTATTAATTTAAAAGAATCTAAAGAAGCGGATTTAACTAACTTTAAAAAAGCTTTAGATACAGAAAATTTTTCAAGCAATAAAAATGTAAGTTCAAATAAACTTTGATGATTATTTACTTTATTGGCCCTTATTCCTATTTCTATTTTTGGATTTTTTGCTACTAAATGAAGAAAAAAATATAAATAATTAAATATTACTTTAAAAATAATTAAGTGCACATTACATCTAATAATATTTTCTAACTTACTATTCAATAACAAAACCGTCACACAAAACTTATATTTATAAGTTTTGTGTGTTTTTTTGAATTATAAAATTCCTACTTTAAAATTAAGTTTCCAAAATAATAAGTAAAAAAACTTAAATAAATAAAATATGATTGATTTTATCTCATTAATTTGCTATAAATTAAATAATCATTAAAAAATATCCTTATATTATTGTAACTATTGAAATTAATTCCGTTTTATAATCAACTATTTTAATTAAAATTAAAACAAAAAACAAAAACTTAAATAAAATTTTCTGTCTAATTTTAATTATTCTGCATTTTTGTTACTAATTTCTATATATATATATATATATATATATATATATTAAAATATAAACAACTAATAATTTCATAGATAAACTAGGATAAAAAGTTTTTAATTATTAGTTATTTTTTGTATTTAAAATTTTTAAACTTAAAAATTAATTACAAAAAATAATAGATAAAAAGCCAGTTTTTTAATATTTTTTTGCATTAGCTTCACCCTAAATTATTTATTTCCATAGTTGATAATTTAAAAGATAGGCTTTTGAAAGTTTTGAAAGAAGGTTTTTATGGATGTTATCAATAAAAAAAATTCAAAAACTAGTATAGCAAAAAAATCTGCGCTATTAGTTTTATCTGTAACACCACTTATAATATCTTTTACTGCAATTTCAGCAATTGATAGTATAAAAGAAGGCGAGTCATTACTTAGTTGAATTAATCGTAATTTCACACATTTAACACACGGACAAAAGGAAGCTTTTGCCACAATTCCTAGATTATGAGGAAAAGATAGAACCCAGTCTCTTATAAAGTTGAATAACATTATGAAAGAATATCGTGACACTTATGAAAAATATCAGGATTATATCAACAATAATTCAAGCCCACTTTATAATCATTTTTGACAAGCTGATACTTGATTGCAGCAAGCTTACCAAAGATCTCTTAATGATTTTTACAAAGTTTTAGATAAAGATAAGGCAGAATTTAGGATGACTGATATCGGTGATCTTAATAGAAGGAAATCAAACCTTACTATTGCTTGAAATAATTTAAATGGTTTTTCTAAAAGTTTAGTTAGTTTTGTTGAGGAAATGAGCAATTTAACAAAAGGACAAAAAGATTCTCTTAAAATTTTAATTCTTGATAAATTTAAGGCGGTTAGTGGTTCTAGTGTAGATAATGTAAATATTTCTTTTATTAATGAAATTAATAAATTAAGAGAACAAATTACTGAATTTAATACAATGATGAAAAAAATTAAAGATGAGTTTGTGGAATTTAGTAAAAAAGAAAATAATTCCAAATTTTACAATTCATCTTCAGAAGCGCAAAATGCATATAACACCATATTTGAAAATGCAGAAAAAGCAAATTTTTCAACATTTATTCCTAATAATTTCGAAAAAGAGCTTGCAAATATAAAAAATGTTTTGCAAATTATGGAAAAAGCTGATTCTAAATTAGATGCAGCAAGCCATATTCAACAATTAGTAGCTACTAGACAAGCTGAAATAAGAAAACTTGATCATTTATCAAGTGAAGCAAAAGTAAAATTTAATGAAAAAATAGAAAATTTATTGCTAGCTGATTCAGGCATAACAAGATATGATGGATACAATGAAGCAATGAATCAAGTTGTTGTTGAAGCAACTAGTGTTAATACCTCTTTTTCAGATTTAGAAAAAGCTTTTTTAGAATATAGAAATGCTTTGTCTACAATTAATTACACAGAAGCAAATAATAAAAATATAGAAGATGAAAATGTTTTTAAAGCTCTTGAAAAAGTGCTTTTAGATACTGGACGCACTGGATCAGAAGCTAATACACTTTGAAGACCATCCAATAAACTTTTAACAACAACTTATGATATTAGTAAATTAAAAATTAAACCAAATGTATCTGCAACTGATATTCAAAATTCTATCAAAGCAATTAACGATGCAAAAGCGGCATTAAATGGAATAGAAAATCTTAGAAATCAGAAAGTTGCAAAACGAAATACAGTAAAAGGTGAAATCAATCGTTTAAACCGATTAAATAGTGACCTTAAAAAACAATTTACTGATCAAATAAATGCATTTAATGTTGATGATGCAACTGAAACATTAGCAAGTTTTGAAGCAAAAATAACTCCAATTAAAGAAAATGCTGTCGCAATAAATGAGACATGAACTAATTTACTTGATGCTTTTTTAAAATTTAGAACAAAATATCATAAAAATCCAGATGGCACAAGATCATCTGTAAATCGATGAAATGAATGAGATAAAGTTAGAAGGAATCTAGAAACATTAATTGGAACTCTTTGAAATGGTGGTTTTGCCAATAATTATAAAATTGATGATGCTTGGAGACAATATAAACCGGGAACTACAGTTGAAAAAGTTAATGAAGTAATTAAAAAAATTGATGAATCTACAGCAGCTCTAAATGGAGCATTTGTTGTTGCTAGAGAAAATTTATTAAATAAATTAAATCATTCTCCACTTAACACACTAAACCAAAAAACTAAAGATGCAGTTACTGAAAAAATTAATTCAAGGGATACTAATTCAATAGAAAAATTACAAGCAATAGAAGAAAAAATTACATCATTAGCATCTGTTGCAAAGACTATTAATACAAAAGTTGTTGATATGAATTCTTATAAATCCAATCAAGATTTTACATTTGCAACTCCGAATTTACAAACAGCTTATCAAACAAAATTAGCAGAATTAGCAATAAAAAACACTGAAAACATTTTTAGTGATAGTACTACAGATCTCAATGCATTGATTGCTGCAGTAGATAGTGCTAAAAATGCTTTAGATGGCAATAGTGTTCGTGATAGTTTAGTTAATTCAGTTAAAACTAACATTAGCAATTTAACTCATTTATCAAGTGAATTGATAAATGAATTTAAAACTAAAGTTGATAATATTTTAAAAGATAATCCAACTGTATCAAAAACTAATTTTGAACAAAAATTAAATGATGTTGAAACTCAAGCTACAAGACTAAATGATGAACATGCAAAAATTGCAGCAGCACTTGCAGCCTATCAAACTACAATGACAACAGAAAAATATACTCGTGCCACAAATGGCGCTAGTGAAGATGAAAATGTTTTTAAAGCATTGGAATCAGTTCTTCTAGACACGACTCGTACCGGATCAGAGGGAAGCACACTTTGAAGACCTCGTAATGGACGTTTAACTAGAGAGTATGAGGTTAATAATTTAAAAATTAAACCTGGAATTGATATTGCAACAGTAACAACGGCAATCACAAAAATTAATACAGCTAAAGATGCATTAAATGGAGATGTAGTTGCTGCAAAAGAAGCTTTAAAAGCTAAATTAAATCAAGCACCATTAAATAAATTGAACGATCAAACTAAGTTTGCAATCATTTCAGAAATTGATAATGCTACAACAGATACTACTAAAAAAGTTAAAACAATCGAAGATAAAATAACACCTTTAGTAGCTCCTACTGAATCTATTGCTGCAAAAATTGCTGAAATGGAAGCATATAAATCTAATGTTGATTACACATTGGCAAATGCTGATTTAAAAACAGCTTATGATAGTGCCTTGAATACATTAAAAATTAAAAATACTGCAAACATTTTTAATGACACTGTCCACTCACTAACAGCATTAGTCCAATTGGGGACAACAACAAAAGATAATTTAAATGGTACTGAAAAACTTCAAAGTCAAAAACAAGCAAAAGCTGAGCAAGTTAAATTAACAATTAATAGTTTAAATAAATTAAATAACAATTTAAAAAATGAATTCAAGCAAAAAATTGATGATTTATTAACAGCTACTACATCTTTAGAATCGCTAGATGAATTTAGCAATAAAATTATTTCAATCCAAACTAAAGCAACTACATTAAATAGTTCATTTACTAATATTAATGCTGCTTTAATTAAATTTAGAGATAAATACTATGTAGAACCAAATGGCAATCTCTCAACTAATTGAGGCACTGAAAAAGAAAAAGTTTTATCTGCAATTGATGAAGTAGTAACAATTAGATTATCTAGAGATCTTACCCGCACTTACAATCTCCAAAATAATAGTGTTGTTATGTTCAAGCCTGGAGCAACAACTGAAAAAATTGAACAAATAATTGCTAAAATCAACACTGCTACAGCTGCCTTAAATGGAGAAGTAATAGCTAAACAAAATGCTTTAAAAGCAGAATTAGCTCAAGACCCTTTAAATAAATTAAGTTCTACAGTTATTCAAAAAATTACTCAAGAAATTAATAGAGCAACAACATTAGAAGCATTAAGTTCAATTGAAACGAGAATTAATACAGCTAAGTCAGTTGTGGAAAAAGTTGATCAAGAAATTACTAAATTAAATACATTTAAAAATTCAAATAATTATAAATTATCTGATGATGCTAAAAAAACTGCATTTGATGCAATTTACACAAATATTACAAGCTTTCTAAGTAAAGATTTATTTGCTGATGCAAAAATTTCAGAAGCAAATACTAAGTTAGACGAAGCTAAATCAATTGAATTAAATGGTGATGCTAATTTAAGAAATTCAAAAGCTAAAATTGATAGGTTATCAAATTTAAGCGTTGTTCAAAAAGCACAAGCAAATGCTAAATTAGATGATCGCTCAAAAATTGATACCAAAGCAAAACTTACCATCGCTGATACAACATTAAATGATATTAATACAATTTTAGGTATAGCAAAATCTGAAGCTTCAAATTTAAATCATTTAATGGATGCAACCAAGAATAGAGTAGTCAGTGATTTAGAGGCAATTGATATTACCAACATCACAAAAGAACAAACTCAAACTAAAATTAATGAAATATTAGATAAACAAAAAGCTTTAAATAATAAATTTGATGCTTTAAAAAATGCTTTAAAAAATTACACTAATTTAATTGGTGAAACTAAACATACATTTGCCGATAATAAAGTTGCTGTTGATAATGAAGTGCTTGAGGCTTTAAAATCAGTACTTAGCGGCTTTGCTAATACAACACTAACTAAAATGACATCAATTGATAGTTATAAATTATCAGCAGCTGATACAACTGCTGTTGATACAGTTATAAGTGCAATTAATGCTGCAGTTAATAAATTAAAAGGTGATGAAGAATTAACTAAAGCTGAAAATAAAATTAATGCATTAACTAATTTAAGTTCAAAACAAAAACAGCAAGCAATTGCTAAAATTAAGGATGCTACTAAAGTAAATTCTAAATCAGCACTTGACAGTGCTGTAGCGATATTCACTGCAATTAATAATAAATTAGGCCAAGCAAAAACTGATCTTAATGGATTGAGTCATTTAAATGCTACAGCTCAAACTACAACAACTAATAAATTAAATGATATTGATATTACGGATTTAGATGCTAATAGTGCTCAAAGGGCATTTGATGCAATTGTTAATAAAGAAAAAGCATTAAATGATAAATTTAGTGATTTAAAAGCCGCTTTAAAAACTTATATAGATGGAGTTGAAACTCCAAATCATGTACTAGCGACTAATAAATTTATTGATGATAAAAAAGTAATTGATGCTTTAAAAGCGGTGCTTGAAAACTTTACAAGTGATACTTTAACAAATCCACTTAATATTGATAGGTTTAAATTTTCAGCAATAGAAACTACTCAAGTTGAATCAGCAATTAATAATATTGATGCTGCATTTGCTAATTGAGATGGAAACAACAATAAAACAAATGCTATTAATTCAATTAATAGCTTTGCAAATATTTCAAGCGGTAAAAGAGCTGATATTTTAGCTAAAATTAATAATTTATCTGAAACAAATAGCAAAGCTAAATTAGATGATTTAGTTGCAAAATTTAATGAAATTAACACTGAAATTGGCACTAAAAAAACAACATTGCGTGGATTAACAAATTTTTCAAACACACTAAAAAACAGTTTTGAAACTATATTAGCTGATATTGATATTAATCAAGATAAAAACACTATTAAAACAGGATTGCAAACTACAGTTAATACAGCAACTGCAGTTAATAATAAATTTAGTGAATTAGAATCTGCTTTAAATAGTTATATAGCTACAATTGGCACACCAAAGCATGATTTAGCAACAACTAAAAATATACAAGATAACAAAGTAAAAACCGCTCTTAATGGTGTAATTGCTGCACCTAATTTTGCTAATATCTCAAAAACAACAACATTGACTGGGAAAAAACTTTCTGCTAATACAGTAACTCAAGTTGAATCAGCTATTAATGAAATTAAAGCAGCATTAACCGCTCTTAATGGTAATGATGTTTTAAAAGATAAAAAATCAGCATTAGTAACTGCTGCCAAAACAGAAATTACTAAATTAGACGAATTGTCACAAGCACTAAAAAATAATTATGAAAGACAATTAACTGTTTTAAATACAAATGATGCATCAGAAACTGAAGAGCAATTTAAAATTAAAGTTAATGCAATTCAAAAAGCTGCAAGTGATTTAGCAGCAAGAAAAAAACAATCAAAAGAAAAATTAAAAGCAATTCCATTAAATGAATTAAATACTAAAACAATTACAGAAATTGAGAAACAAATCAATGATGCTACAAATACTTCAGCATTAGATACTCTAGATACAAAAGCTTTAAATGTAGCAAATAAATTTAAAGCTCTAAAAGATAAAGTATCTAAGTTGGAAGATTACAAAGCAAATGATGATTATATATTTGCCAAACAAACTAAAAAAGATACTTTTGATGCAAGCTTAACTGCATTAAAAGCTGAACAAGATAAAAATGAAAGTATTTTAGATACCAATCCTTCTAACTTTGATGGTTTAATTAATGCAGCAGAAACTGCAAAAAATAATTTAGATGGAACTGAAAATCTCGCTGAAGCAATAAGAAAAGTTAATGCATTAACTAATTTAAGCACAGCTCAAAAAACTCAAGCAAACAATAAATTAAAAGATCAAACAAAAGTAAATAGTCAAACAACCTTAAATAATGCTGTTTCAACATTAACAAACATCGACACCAAATTAGCAGCAGCTAAAACTGTTGTTAATAATTTAGATCATTTAAAAGATGATGTTAAAACTGCGCTTATTACACAATTAAAAAAAATTGATATTACTGATTTAACAACTGAAAAAGTACAAGAAAAAATTGATAGTATTATTAGTGAACCAAAAGCATTAAATGATAAATTTAATGATTTAAAATCAGTAGTGAAAAATTATACTAATCAAATGGGTGAGGCAACCCATTTACTAGCAACAACAAATCCAATAGCTACCGATAATGAAGTACTTAATGCAGTCAAGTCTGTTTTAGATGGAATTACAGCTTCGACATTATCAAAAAATTTTAGTATTGATGACAAAAAATTTTCAGCAACTTCAGCAAGCGTAGTTCAAACTACGATCGACAATATTAAAGCAGCTTTTGCCAAACTAGATGGCAATAGTAATTTAATTGTAGCTGAAAATACTTTGAAAACATTAACTAATTTATCTACAACTCAAAATAATCAAGCTATTGCTAAAATCAAAGATTTAACCAAAATTAATTCAAAAGCTAAACTTGATAATGCTGTTACTGAATTAACCAAGGTTAACACAGAATTGGGAAATGCTAAAACCGAACTTATTAGTTTTAATAATTTAGTAGAATCAACAAAAACCAATGCAATTACCCAATTAGGTGCAATTGATATCGCTGATAAAACGGCTGCAGAAGTAAAAATAGCAATTAATCTAATTGTTGATATACCAAAATACTTAAATGACAAATTTAATGATTTAAAAAATAAGTTAAAAACATATACTGATGAAATTGGTCAAGCAAACCATTCCCTTGCCAATAATCTCACAGCTGTAGATCAAGAAGTGATTGCAGCACTACAAAGTGTTTTAAAAAATTTCACTACAACAACACTAAGCAATACAACAAATATTGATACTTTAAAAATTTCTGTAACAGATAAAGCTAAATTGGATTCAGCTTTAAGTGCAATTGAGACTGCAATAACTAAACTAAATGGTGATAATAATAAAACAACTGCACTTACAGAAATTGATAAATTAACAAATATTACCGAAGTTAAAAGAAATTTAATTAAAGCAAAAATCAATGATTTATCAACTATTAATACTAAAGCTAAATTAGATAATTTAGTTACTAAATTTAAAACAATAAATGATGATATTGCAACACAACAAGCAAGTGTTGATAAATTTAACCATCTTTCCGAATCAGTTAAAAATCACTTTAAAAATCAATTATGTTAGTTTTCAAACAAAACTTCCACTTTTTTTATAAAAAATATTATAATAGA
>NZ_JBSWZS010000008.1:0-57750 GCF_054170725.1 Mycoplasma pogonae
ACAAACTCTAACTCAAATTGGAGTTTCTATTTTAATTAAGCCATTACAAGCAATTGCCCCTGGTGTTGGAATAATTTTAGAAGCTGGTTTATCAGTTGCCAATGATTTATTATGAGATTATGTTTTTGATAGCGGCTCTTCAACACAAGATATTGCAATTAGTATTGCATCAAATATTTTACCTTTTGCTAATAAAGTGGGTAAGCATGTTATAGGTAAATATAAAAATAGATTTTATGGCATAGCTTCTCAAATTAATGATTTAGATATGAAAGCACAATTAAAAAAATTGGGAAAAGAAGCATATAAAATAGGAAGAAGCAATGAAATACTAAAGTATTCAAAAAAATTTAGTAATGAAATTGAAAATATTTCTAATGCAAGAAGAGCTTATTTTAAATTTGGGCAAAATATGCCTAAATTAAAAGCTGAAAATTTTAAAACTACTTTATTGCAAAACAAAGAAGAAATAAAAATTTTGAATTCTCGAATAAAGCAATACAAAAAAGTTATATTTACAACAAGACAATTAATTTCGGCAGCAACAAGCCCTGAATATTTAGCTAAAAAAACTTCAGATTTATTAACATCTCCATTTAAAAGAAAAATTAATAAATACATTAATGAAAATTTTAAAAATTTTAAAAAAACTTTAGCTAAAAAATACAAATTTTTTGATAAATATTCAGATGATTATTTAGAAAAAATACCTGTAAAATCTAAAGTAATTAGTCACATAAAATTTATTCCAAATAATAATACTTGAGATTTTTATAATGTAAGCTGTATTGTATATTTTAGAAAAGATGCAACATCTAGTAAAAATAACCCAAATGGTAAACCTCCTATATATTTATCAAATAAATCAATGAGTAAAATTGTAGAGTTCATTAATTCATCTTCCCCTATGGCTCATTATTTAGATAACTTTGCTTGAGGATGGGATGTTGGTAAGTTTTTAAGAGAAAATAAACAATTTATGTTTATTTCAAAAATTCCCGTCTTTGGTAGTTTAGCAAACACTATTATTTGATCTCAAAAAACTGTTTCAAGGCTGATAACATCAATAAAAAATTCTGATTATGAATGAAAAAACAAAAACTTAATAGGTGAGTTTGGTAAAGGTTTAAAAGATAATGCATTAAAAGGTTGAAAAATACCTTATTTATCACCAATAAGTTATGTTGCTAGAGGAGCTTTGACAAATAATCCAAGATATATAACAACAACCGCTTTTAAACAAACTAACAAAGTTTTAAAAACTCATAAATTAAGATCGAAATATTGAAAAAGGAGATAAATGTCTGAATATAAAAAAAATTATTTAGCCAAATTTAATATTACAAAAGAAGAATATATTAATAAATTTGGTGGAGGCCTTTCAAATCAATTTAAAATACCTTATCAAATAAGAAAAATTAATCCCAGCATGTCTGAAGATAATTTTTTTTACTATGTAGCAAAATCTATTTTTGACATTTGTGATAATCTAATCAATCAAAAAGCTTCACTAACTATGCAAGATACATATGAAGAATGGGTTGCTAGAGTAGGTGAACAAAGAGCGCAAAATTTACAAAATGCTGTTTATTATGAAATTAATTATAGATGCTTGAATAATGATTTTCCGGAATTTACAAATAAGTCATTTTTTACACATCAAAATATGGTTTTGAATTCAAACCCTAGAACATATAATTCTCCTCAACAATTTTTAAATGCACAATCATTATCATTTTTAGCTGTTTCTCTTTGAGAAAATTTATCAGTTAATCCCGATACATTAAAACTTAGATTAAAAAAATATTTTATAGAAAATAAAGAAATTTTAAAAGGTGATAAGGGGGATCGTGGAGAACGAGGAATCCAAGGATCTAAAGGGGATAAAGGAGAACGAGGAGAACAAGGTTTAAGGGGAATCCAAGGACCTAAAGGGGATAAAGGAGACAAAGGAGAACCGGGAATCCAAGGGATTAGAGGGGAAAAAGGAGAACAAGGGCAGCAAGGAATTCAAGGACCTAAAGGAGAACGCGGAGAACAAGGGGAAAGAGGAATTCAAGGACCTAAGGGGGATAAGGGGGATCGTGGTCCCGAAGGACCTCCGTTATCTAAAGCGGAAAATATAAAGCATTTAAAAGAAATATTTAATTTAGACTCGCCTTCTAATGAAAATTGCCATATTGTTTATAAGAAAATACCGGATGATGCAATAAATTTAGAAGAAATAAAAAGTACCCAGAGATGAACAAAAAATAATTTAAGGTATTTAACAATAAGAATTGCCCCTTCTCTTTTGAAAAGTTATATTGCTCAATTAAAAAGAGAAAATAATGAAGTTAAAATAGAAGCCTTTGCTCATAAATTAACAACTTTCGCATGAGAAAGAGGGATATCAAATGCTAGAAATAATCATAAAGGTTTTAATCTTCGAAATTTAGATTGAGTTGGTGATGAAAATAGCGATACTTCAACCACTTCTAAACTGCTTACATGATTAACAATTCAAAGACCAACAACAGGAGGTTCTTATAATGATTATTTTGAAGCTTCTAAAACATATATTAAAAATTTTGATTTACCTGATTATGAAAATATAAACGCAGATCTTGTTTGTGCTAATGAAAAAATAATTTTTCAAGGTGGAAATGGCATTACAGAAACATTTGATGGAATACCAGAAGATTTATTTGATATAAATAAATCAGAAGAACTCCAAGAATTTATTAGTTCAAATTTAGAAAAACCCGTTTCTTTAAAAGCTTTTAAACAATTTTTAGATAGTGATATGAGGGGTAGCTTTAAATATGAAATTAATGAAATTAAAAATGATTTATTAAGTTTTACAGAAGAAACATCAAAAGAAATAGATAAATTAAATAATCAAAGTAATTGAACTTTTATTGGGATGTCGCATGATTTCACTTCAGCTAATGATTATGAGCCTGCTAAAATAGAATTTAATTTACCAGAAAATTCAAATTTTAATGAATTTAGAATCATTTTTTTCTCAACGTTATCAGAAAGAAAAATTGTATTTGATAAGGTTGTTCAAATTTCTATATATGATGATATAGAAAAAAAAATTAGTAGTTTTTTAAATGAAAATATTGATTATCAATTTATGTTGTCTTTATCAAAAGAATATCATGAAAGAATTTGATCTTTAAAAGATTTATCTGATAGCTATCGTACATTTGATGCAATCAAAACATTTATTGGGTTAAATAGGAAATATAATCATAAATCATTTACAAAAGCAAATGAATGGTTAAACTCTGATGATTCAACCTTTAACCCAGGAATATATTATGAATTAAAAGAAAACAAAATTAATATTTATAGTGACATATCAATCTCTGCGGAAGCAACTGAAATGAAAAAGAAAGTGTTTTTTTTCATTTTTGTATATGGAAGGAAAGTTTAAATGGATACAGGCACAATTGTAAGTCTTGTATTTAATATATTACTTATTTTAGCAGGCGCAATAACTTTTCTAGTTAAAATAATATTCAAAAATATTAAAAGACCTCATTCAAGAAATTGAAATATTTTAGGAGTTCAAAAAATAGAACAAAAACAGGAAGAAATTGAAACTAAACATAAAATGGATTTAGAGCAAAACAAGGTAATAATGAATACAAACAAAAATATTACTAAATTGTTTATCCAATTAAATAAATTACAAGTAGATCAAAACAATTTAAATAAAGCTTTTTTGATTTATGTTGAAAATAACGGAGCAAAACCGGAAACTAAAAAAATTATTAAGGAGTTATTGTCAAATGAAAAATAAATTATTGAGTATTTTAAAAATTATTTGAAATGCATTAGTTTTATTTTTAATAAAATTAAGCAATAAAAATAATTTTAAAAAGAAAAAATAAAAAATAAAAAGTAGTATTTGTATGAATGGAATACTACTTTTTTATTTGTTATAATTATTTTATGATTGTTGGATTAATAATTTTTGGTATTTTTGTTTTTATAACAACCATTCTATTAAATTTAGATGGATTATGGAATATATATAAAAAAATTTGATTGACACTAAATTACTATATAAAAGAAAAAAATATAATCGATAATGTAATTCAAAATTTATTCGAACTCAATTTAAAAGATAAAGAATTTATATCTAAAGAAGTATCTAAAATAGAAAAATTGCAGTCTTATTCCATTAGAAAATTACCTTTAAAAGAACAAAAAATATTGATGGCAATTTACAGCTTATATAACAACCCTAGTGATATTCATTTTAATAATAATATAAAAATAATAAAAAATTATTATGATGATACATATGAAAATGATAAATTAAAATTTCTTTCAAATAAAGGGGCTGATCTGTATATAAAAAATATTTATTGAAAAATGGAATTCAAATTTTAGTACCATATTTTTATATTATATGCTATAATTTCTTTTGTCAAGGAATAGATTAGGCCTATTTTAATTGATATATTTGTATATATAGGTTAAATATAGAATAGTTCTGTTCTTTTGAATGGAACTATTTTTCTTGATAAAAAAAATAAAAAAACCTCTCAACGAGAGGGCATAAATTAGGCTTATGCATGTTTATTTTATCATATTTTCACCCTTTAAACAAGCATTTATTATGTCCTTAATTTGTTGGAAGTTTTTGTTAAATTTAATTTATACAGGAGAAAATATGGAATTAAATCAATATTTCGATATATTTGAAAGAAATTTTGAGACATTAGTAAACAAAAATTTAAGAAAAAAAGGTTCATTATTAAATATAAAAACTGTTTTAAAATGAGCTAAGAAATTAAATATTCAAACTACTAATATAAACGAAATTATAGAAATTTTTAATCAAGAATTACCAAAACATGATTGTAATAGCAATACAAAAGTTTTATACTATCAAATATTAAATTCGTTTTTAGAATTTTTATCAGATATTAATAAAGAGTATTACAATGATTCATTATTCATTAAACCTCAAAAAGAAAGAAATACAAGGCAAGCTTATTCAGAGCAAGAAATGATTTTCTTAGAGCAGCAATTGGAAGAATTTGGTAATCATAAATTTACTTTAATTTGAAAATTATTAAAACATAACGGAACTAGAGTGTCTGAATTTGCTACTTTAGATTGAAAATTATTAAAAGAAAATAATTATCAATTACAAATCCAATCTCAAAAAGGAGGGAATTTTAGATTTTTTAAAGTTCCTAATGAATTAATAGCTGAAGTTGAAAAATATAATATGGGAATAACTAAAAATACTATACAAAATCATTTTACAGCTTTTAGAAAATTCGTTAATTTAAAACACCCCGAATTTAAAAAACCAATTCATGCACATATGCTAAGACATTTTTTCGCAACTAAAGCAATGTTAAATATTGGTGACATTACTAAAGTTCAATCATTGACAGGACATGTTAATTCAAACACACTTTCAGAAACATATATAAAGTATAACGATACTTTTCAAAGCATTTGATGAGAACAAGCGAATTCTTATACATTAGATAGTTTAGAACTACACCAATTAAAAGATATAATTACAAACCAAAAAAACCAAATTGCATATTTAAAAAGTAAATTAAGAGAAAATAATATAAAATTTGAGAATGATTAATACAAATAATAAATTAAAAATACCGACAAATAATGATTTAAACATAAATATTAAAAAACTTTTATGAGATAACAAACCTAAAAATTTTGAAGAATGAAAATTAATAGCAGAAAAATCTTTTGTTATTAAATTAAAAATATATTTGAAAAAGACAAATCAATTGTCTTTTTTTTCTAATATTTATCAAATTATTTTTTATTATGGTTTTATAAATTTTAGAAAAGAATTAATGCTTAAAAATTTATTAGAAGAAAAAGGATATATAGTTAAAGTTTCAAGCATAGATGTTGATGCAGTATGACAAGTTGATTTAATAGCTAAAAAAGACAACAAAACATTTTATATTCAACTAAAAAGCAATTTAAACTTAAGTGATTCAGATATTAAAAGATTAAAAACTTTTGCAATTAACCAAAATGCAATACCGATATTATCAATTAAATACAAAAATCATTTTGAGCATAAAAATTTATTAAACTTCCAAAAATTTATTTTTTAGTTTATAATTATTTTAATAAAAAACAAATTTACCTATTTGTTTGCATCTTTTATAACCAAAATCATAATAATTAGTACCATATAGTAGTACACTACAAAGTACCCTATATATATATATATATATATAAAGCAAATAGAAAAAGAGGGCTAATTTATATGAATATTTTGAATTTTAATGAATATTATTTTTATTAAAAAATAGGTAAAAAAACATTAAAATTTTAAAAATTAATAAGTTATTATAAATAATTAATTCAAAATGCCAACATTTTTTTTTTTTTTTTTTTGAAAAGAACAATAATATTGGGTTATGAAAAAATATTAAAGCGAATGCTAGGCTAGGTAAAATATTAATTAACATGCACAAAAAAGTAAACTTCAAAAGACTTAAAACCATCCCTAATATTGGGGTGTGTTTATTCTTTTGTAGTTCACTTTTTTTATCTTAGTTTATTTTTTGATTTATTATTAATTTGACATAAAAATGCACCCTTTAGTTGTTTGTCCAACTTTTAAGGTGCACTGCATTTTATACTATAAATAATTTATTCATAAAAAATACTCAAAAATTTCTCAAAAAATTTATTAGTTTCTTCAATTTTTTGAAATGATTTTTTAAAAAATATTTCTGCTTCTTTTGAATTATAAAAATTGCTAATACTCAAAGGGAAAATAAATTTATAAAAGGGTTTTCTAAAATTCCTTTGATCTCAAATTAAAATAGGTCAAATTATATTTTCGGTAAAAATGGTATTTTTTTCAAAAGCTAGTTGTTGTAATTCTAATTCATCATTAAAACGAAATTTATAAGAGAAATCACTTTTAGAAGGATTTGGTTTTTGTTGTAAATGTTTTATACTCAAAAATTTTTCATCTAATTTAAAAAATTTTAAATACGGTAAATCTTTATCTTTTCAAAAATTATAATATAAATAATTTTTTTTAGTTAAAGGGTAATTTTTAGATTCTTTTAAAAAATATAATTTTATTTCACTTATGTCTTTCAATAAATTACCTTTGCCGTCCTCGATGTTGGTTATTAAAGGATTAGAAATATTTATTGTTGGATATTCTAATGAAAGATTTTTCCAATCAATATAACTAGAAGGGTAAACTGAATAATTATTTAAAATAAATGAGTAATCTATTTCTTGCAAATTATTTGTTTCGATGAATTCATTAAATTTTGTTTCGGCATCTAATAATGAATGTCTATCTGGATCATATGTTTCTTTTTCTAAAAAACGATAATTTATAATAGGTCAACCAAAAATTTCTTTAATTGTTGCTTCAATTTTATTAATAAACATTTCTGTTTTTGGAGTTTCCCCATAAATAATTTCACAATAATTTGAATGTTTTAAATAAAATTCAGCTTTACCATCAACTGGTGTGTTTTTAACTAAAATAAACGTTTCTTTAAAACCTTCAAAATTACGTATTTCAAAAAAAGGGTAACTTAAAAATTCTTTTTTTCCAAATTCTAAAAAATCTATTTTTTTAGAATCATATCCAAAATATTTATTTTCTAAAATATAAAGATCATATTCATTGTCAAATCTTTTTGAATCATCATCATACATATAATCTTCAAAAGGGGCTTCAATTGGGTAATCGGTGTTTAAATTTTTGTATGGTGATTCTTCATATATATAATTTTCATGTGGGTTATCATAAAATTTAAATAGATCTAATTTTTCTGAAAAATAAAATTTTTCTGTATCTATATCCAATGGTAAATTATTTCAATTTAAGTAAATATCATTAAAACTCAATTTTCCTAATTTAGTTTTTTTTAATTTATATTTTTCAAGATTATATATTACATCTTCAAATTTTTTTTCACTTATCATTTTATTTTAAATTATCTTTTTCTTTTTTGTAATTAAACTTAGGATCCCCGTACAAAATATGTGTTTTCTTTCTTATTTTATAATCTTTTGAATGCAATTTTTGTCCTTTTTGAATATGAAAATGCTTAAATTGTGTTCAATATCTTCAATTATAACCTTCTTCAACAACAACTCATTCTTCTCCAGGTTTTTTTAATTTTCCACTAGAAACCATTTCATAAAGATTTGTGTTCATTATTTTTGCCGCAGACTCAGCAAGAAGCAATGCATTCTCTCTTTTTTTTGTGTAAACATCATAATATAGCTCTGTATAGTCGCTACCTAAACCTGATAAATTTAATACCTTATCAATCAAACCCAACGGATTAAAAGCTGGATTTAGTTTGTAATTATCAATTCCTTTATAATTAGAAATCGGCGCTGATATGATGATTGCTTTTGCTATAAAGTATGGTATTGGTATATCAAAAAATTTAAAATCTCCTATTTTTTTAAAAAATGTTAAAAAATATTGGTCTTTATTTAAAGCTTCAATTGTTGTTTTAATAGCTAATATTGTTGTTAATTTTTTTGCGTTAGTTAATTTAAATCTTTTAAATTTAATAGTTTTACCATCAACATCTTTAAATTCAAAGTCATTTGGATCTTCAGATGGTGTTGGTGTATGAGTAAATGCAGACCCGCTAGTTGCTTCTTCGATTACTGCAGCAGTTGCAACGGTTGCAACCGTAGCTCCTAATCCAATTCCTAAATAACCTAATAATGTAGGTATGAAGGGCGCTGCTGCTACAGCTAACGGTAAAAAAAGATTTTTTTTCGTTGATGTGGCATGTTCTAATGCCTCACTTAAATAAATAATTGTTTCACCATTTTTATCATTATTTTTTATTTTATAATCATTTTTTTCTACATCTGGTTCGATTGAAAAAAAACCTTCATTTAAAATCTGATTTTTTTTATCTTTTATTCAATAAATAATTTTTTTATCTTCATTATCTATTTTTATATAATGTTTTCTATTATTTTTACTATTTTCCTCAAAATATAAATAGTCACTATTTTCATTTAAATAAAAATTAGAAAAATTATTTTCTATAAATTTAAACAAATCAGGTTCTTTATAATTATTAAAATCAAATTTCCTATAATTTTTTTCATTAAGATCTTTTTTGTTTAAATTAATTTCTACATGACTATTCGGTGAAAAAGATACTAATGATAATGTTGTTGAAATTCCAAAAATAGATAGTATAAACGCTTTTGTCTTTTTTTTAAATTTCATTTTTAAGCTCCTTTATTTTTAATTTTTATTAAAATTATACAAAAATATGATTAAATAAAATTAAAAATTGTTTTTAAAATCTTAAATAATTAAAAGCTTTTAAATTACAAAACACTTTTTAAAAGGTGTTTCAATTACAAACAAAATAAAAATGCAATTTACATATTATTTGTTTTATTTAACTTGTAGTGTGTATTGCAATTCTTGATTTTTTTACATTATTAATTTTTTTTTTTTTTTTTGCTATGCGCCCCAAAAGTTAGATTTATAAATTTTAAGTATTCGAATAATCCCTGAATTCTGCGGGGGTCATTTTATTTAATTTAATTGATATTCTTTCGTGATTATAGTATTTAATACATTTTTAATTGTAGCTTTTAAATATTTAATGTCTTTAAATTCATGTTCATGTCCATACAGCATTTCTCTTTTTAAGATTCTAAAAAAGTTTTTTATAATTCAATTATCTAAACAATTCTTTTTTTTGATATTGATTGAATAATCCCTTTTTCTTCTAAAGCATTTTAATATTTTTTCATTTGATATTGTCAGCCTTTATCTGAATGAAAAATTAATCCTTTTAAATTATTAAATTTATTAAAAGCTTGTTGTAGCATTTTTTTAATTTGCTTAAAGTCGGGAGATTTAGAAATATCATAAGCAATAATTTCACAAGAATGTAAATCCATAATCGGAGAAAGAAATATCTTTTGTTCCTTAAATGAAAATTGTGTTACATCAGTCTCTCGTTTTTGGTTTTTATTTTTATCATCATTTGCTTGAGCAACAAGTAAATGATTTGGAGAAATTTTGCTTATTTGCCCATGATAGGTAATAAGTTTTCTTTTGGTTTTTTTAATTGTAATCAAACCCATTTCTTTCATTAATCTTTGTACTTTTTTAGTATTTATAACCATTTTTCTTTTTAATTCTGTATGAATTCTGCGATATCCGTATCTTTCGAAGTGTTTTGTGAAAATTATAAGGATTTCTTCTTTAACCTCATTATCCTTATCATAACTAAGTTTGGAAGCTCAATAGTAATAAACTGATTTAGAAATTTTAGCAGCCTTTAATAAATTTTTTAACTTATATTTCTTATATAGTTGAATGATAATTTTTACTTTTTGTTTTGCCTTGATTATTCTTTCTTCTTCATCAGTTCACGGAACTTTTTTAAATAAGAAATTTCAGCTTGTAAATATTCAATTTTCTCTTCTTGTTGTTTTTCTTTGGTTGTTTTATTATTTTAATTTTTGTCTTTGTTTTTTAATAAAAAATCTTCGTGATTTGTCATCCTTTGCCTACTTCTTTTTTCAGTTATTAAATTATAACCATTTTCAAGATAAGATCTAACTCAAGCTGAAATCATAGCAGGAGAATTAATATCATATTCTGTAGCAAGATCACTAATTTTCGTGTTTAAGCAAAACTTTATTAATTACTTCTAGTTTGATTTTATTAGAATATTTTTTATTTTTTCAAAAGCTTTTAAACCGTTTTTATTTCCAAGTCTTATTAAGTTATAAATGACTTGTCTATCAACATTGTATTTTTTAGACAAATTTAATACTGATTGGTTTTTAGATTCATTATAAATTTTAATTTTTTGTTCTTTTGTTAGTTTCGGCATAAAAAATGCGCTCCTTAGTTGTTTGGCCAACTTTTAGGGCGCACTACAAAAATACTAAATTTTTAATAAATTATAAAATACAATGAAATTACTTTAAAAAATTTAAAACCTCTTTAAAGGGTATTACAAAATAAAATGAATTTACTGTTTCAATTAAATTTATTTTATGTTTAAAAGAAATTATTCCCATAATTTCTCCTTTTGAATTAAATAGTGGGCCTCCACTATTACCTTCTTCTATTTGCCCATAAACTCTAATAAACTTTTTTTCGTCAAAATAGTTTATTGTAGAAATAATTCCTTCAGATATTGCTAAACCCATATTTAAAGAATTACCTATTGTAAAAACTTTTTCTCCTAAATTATAATTTGAATATTTTTGAAAACCTTCATTAAGCAAATTACTTTCAGAACTAAACAAAGCCAAATCATTTTCAATTGAAAATTTTAGTAAATTCATTTTAAAAAATTCATTTGAATTAAATTTTCTATATCAATATTCAATGACATCTCCATTATCTTTTCTAGGAATTATGTGTGAATTTGAAATTATTTTATTTTTAAAAATTGTTCCTGTTGCATAATTAATGTCTTGATTATTTCTTGTTATTTTTATTTCCACAACGCTTTCAAAATATTTTTCAAAATTTTTATCGCTAGAACTACTACATGAAACAAAAAAAGGCAAAGTTAAAATTGGGAAAAACAAAATAGATGGTAAGAAAAATCGTTTGTACTTAAAATTCATTTGTATAAATTATATAATTTAAATTTAAAATAAATTTAAAAATGTTTTTATATTGTGTATTTTCAAACAAAATTTCCTATTCAGGTTTTCAAACAAAATTTCACATAATTTTGTTAATGAAAAATGAAAAGTTTATATAGGGGGGTAAAATGAATAAATATTTGAATACATTAACAAATTATGAAATTAAAAATTTATTTAGAAAGTTGCAAATTAAAACGATAAAAAACAATAGAAATATAACTAATGCTGCGCAAAGTCTTTTAAAATTTTTTGTAATTTAGAATTAAAACAAATAAAAATTTATTTTTGCTTTTAACAAATTTTTAAAAAGATATGCAAAAATGCCCGATCCATTAGTAAAAAATTTGAAAATAAATTAAACACAAATTTGGAATTTATTCAAAAATAAAAGATATTGATAAAATAAACCTCACAAAAGTAAAATTCAAAAGACTTAAAACCACTCCAAATACTGGGTTAAGCGAAACTTTGTAATTCACTTTTTTATCTTATTTTACATTTAACATTAATAAAAATTTGCATTATTTTAAATATAAAGTAAAAACTTTACATTTTTATAAAGTTAATTTTTACTTATTTTATAATTTTTTTATAAGGGGGGTGAATAATCCAAATATTTAATATTTCTAATTTTAATTTAAGAAATTTTTTAAAAATAAGATTTATTTATACTTAACAAAGGAGTTTTAGTTATGGAAAATAGTAAAATAAAAAAATATTTAATTTCATCTAGTTTATTTTTAGGGGCTAATGCAATATTTGTTTCATCAACTATAAGCTATCCCCTTAATAATAAAGAAGATGTAAATACTTATTCAGATTTATTAAAAGATAAATTAATCAAAAGATCAGAATTTCAAAGTGTTAATTATTCTTTATATCAAAATGGTAAAATTTCGCCAAAAGAAGATAAAAAATATAGAATTAAATTACTTTTAAAATATGAATTAGAAAATAGTGAAAATATTTACCAAGATGTAAGTTTATTTTCTGAAAAAAATAAGTTATTTCTTGATAATATTGTAGCTAATTTAAAAAATGAAGAAAGTGCGCCAAAATACCATTGACAAATTAATTGGACAGGATTTATGGCCAATCTCTTAATGGGCGGTTTAGCTTCAGAAATTTATAATGAGTTTTAGCTGTGACATATGTTAAAAAATAAAAAGAAATTTTTAATTA
Source organism: Mycoplasma pogonae (assembly GCF_054170725.1). Classification (NCBI taxonomy): domain Bacteria; kingdom Bacillati; phylum Mycoplasmatota; class Mollicutes; order Mycoplasmatales; family Mycoplasmataceae; genus Mycoplasma; species Mycoplasma pogonae. The sequence goes on from NZ_JBSWZS010000008.1 coordinate 12,835, forward strand.
TTTTTTCTATATTTTCTGTAGTTGCAATCCCAATAGTTTTAATACCTTCTTTAATTTTTACAAAAGAAAAAAAAAGGTGAAATGAATCCTAAAAAAGAAAAACCAATTGAGCAAAAAGTTAAAATAAATAAATATGTTGATTTTAATTTTGAAGAAAGTGAAAAATTAGATAAAAAAATAAGCATAATAAAAAACAAATTTGATTTTACACATTTTAAAACTTTTTATGGAAAATTAGATAATTTATTGCAATTTAATGAATTTATTAATAAATTAAAAGAAAGCGTTTTTGCTAAAGGAACATCTAATGAAGAACGCGAAGAAAAAACAAATTTTTTAGATAATTTTTTGAATTTTTATAAAAAAGAGTTCAATGCAGAATTTTTTGAAAAATTTAATTTAATTTATTTATTCAAATCTGTACCAATGCGTTGAGGAAAATATGTATTAGACTCTGTCAATGTCGAAAACAACAATATTTATTTAAATATCGTTAATTACCGAGCTATTTCGTTTGAATTAGAGCATGGTTTTCCGATTACAGCGGCAAAAGCAGCATTCGATGAACCATTATCGTATTTTGTAATTATTCCTAAAATTAATAACACAGAAAGTGTTAATGCAAATTACATTTATAATATAGAAAAATATAAAAAATACAGAGATAAAAATCCAGCTGGAATAATTTTTAAATCAGAAAACCAGGTTATTGAATCAGAATTTATTGAAATGGAATAGTTAAAAGAGTATAAACTAGGACAAAAAAAGTAACACTTTTTTAGTTAGTGTATAATCCTCAGCAGTCCTGAGGAGTTTTTCAATTTAAAACTGATTGAATTTTCTCATCATTATATCAATCAATGTATCCTGTGTATTTTCAAACAAAACTTCCTATTCAGGTTTTTGCACAAAATTTCATATAATTTTGTTAATGAAAAATGAAAAGTTTATATAGGGTTTTTAAATGAATAAATATTTAGATACATTAACAAATTATGAAATTAAAAATTTATTTAGAAAGTTACAAATTAAAACGATAAAAAACAAGAAAAATATAACTAATGCTGCACAAAGTTTTTTAAAATTTTTTGTAATTTAGAATTAAAACAAATAAAAAATTTAGGTTTTGCTTTCAATAAATTTTTAAAAAAAATGTGCAAAACGCCAGATACATTAGTAAAAAATTTGAAAAATAAATTAAACACAAATTTGGGATTTGTGCAAAAATAAAAGATATTGATAAAATAAACCTCACAAAAGTGAAATTCAAAAGACTTAAAACCACCCCAAATACTGGATTAAGCAAAACTTTATAATTTACTTTTTTATCCTATTTTACATTTAACATTAATAAAAATTTGCATTATTTTAAATATAAAGTAAAAATTTTACATTTTTATAAAGTTAATTTTTATTTATTTTATAATTTTTTATAAAGGGGGGGATAAATAATCGAAATATTTAATATTTCTAATTTTAATTTAAGAAATTTTTTAAAAAGAAGATTTATTTATACTTAACAAAGGAGTTTTAGTTATGAAAAATAGTAAAATGAAAAAATATTTAATTTCATCTAGTTTATTTTTAGGGGTTGCTGGAATATTTATTTCATCAACTATGAGCTATTCCCTTAACAATAAAGAAGATGTAAATACTTATTCAGATTTATTAAAAGATAAATTAATTAAAAGATCAGAATTTCAAAGTGTTAATTATTCTTTAGATCAAAATAGTAAAATTTCGCCAAAAGAAGATAAAACTTATAGAATTAAATTACTTTTAAAATATGAATTAGAAAATAGTGAAAATATTTACCAGGATGTAAGTTTATTTTCTGAAAAAAATAAGTTATTTCTTGATAATATTGTAGCTAATTTAAAAAATGTAAAAAGTTATAGTTTTAGTAGGTTGAGTCCTTTTGTTTGAATTAATTTTCATGATGAAGAATTTAAAAAAGAAAATTTAGAAATTATTGCTAATTATGATTTTGTTTTTAAAGTTTTTTCGTATGAAAAAAATAATGAAACATCAGCCAATTATTATTCATATAGAAGAGTTGATAGACAATCATTAGATAAATTTAGTTCTGACAAATTTTTAGATCAACTTAAACAAATAAATTTTACAAAACAAAGAGAAAAAGAAGATTTAACAATTAATAGTTCAAATTATAAAGATTCCATTGGTAAAATTGGTATTTTAGAGGTTATTGAAAAAAAGAATCCTTTTGGTAACGGTCTAGTTAATCCATTCTTAGAATATTTTGATAATAAATCAGTTATTTTACATGAAAGTAAGCCTGGGTGAGATTTTCATGGTAGTTTAGTTGCTGCTATTGCCGGAGGGAAAACTGGTGTAGATAGATTTGCTAAATTATATTCAGCTGGACATCAAACAGATGAAGAATGACAACAAAGACTTGAATGAATGGTTATAGAAAATGGTATTAGGGTAATTAATCATAGTTATGGTTCTAACCATGATTTGAATCAAGTTGAATATAATGAACAATCTTATTTTATTGATTATTTGGCTAGAAAATATGGTGTAGTTAATGTTTTTGCTTCAGGTAATGGTCATGATGAACCTGATAAAAAAAACGAATGAATTGATGGAACACAATTATCATTTAATTCTGTAGTAGTTGGCTCTTCATCCAAAGGGAATGATTCATATGTTCCATCTGTATTTTCCAATAGGCTAAAATTTGAAAAATATTTGAATTTACCTAAGCCGCTTGTTGTAGCTCCTGGTGAAAAATATAATTTTTTATCTATTTCAGGTATTGAAGGAACAAGTTTTGCAGCACCTATAGTAAGCGGAGCTATAAGTGTTTTGCTAAGAGAAAAGCCGCATCTAAATAATGATGATAATAGAGTTCCATCTATTAAAGCGATTTTGGCAGCTTCTGGAAATGACGATAATTTTGATTTAAAAGAAAATAAACAAATAAATCCAAATGGACTTGAAAATGCAATTGGAACAGGAGTTATAGATTTTGAAAAAATGAAAGAAGCGGCTAATAATTTAGTTAATTTAAGTATTAAAAAATCTAATAATCAATCCGAAATAGTTTATGAATCACCAATAATAAAATTGTCAAAAAAAGAAAAAATTCAAATTGCTTCATCATGATTATTTAATGCAGGAATTTTAAAAAATGAAGAAAGTGTGCCAAAATATCATTGACAAGTTAATTGACTAGGATTTATGGGCGGACCCTTAATAGGAGGTATAGCTTCAGGAATTTATAATGGTGTTTATTGATCTCAAATTGAAAAATGAAAAGAAGAATGATCAAAAACACACCTTGATTCATTTTTATTAAAAAAAGATGAAACATTTTCAAGACAAGAGTCTAAATTTTTTTCAGATTATGATTTATATTTAGAAAAAAAAGATTCTAGCGGTAAATGAAACCCAGTTAAATATATTAATGTTGTTGCATCTAATGTAGAATTTATTAGATATATTTCTGATTCAGGCGGAGAATATAGGATTGTAATTAAAAAATATAAGGATTCAATTTTTGATAATTCTATTGATGATGTTTTAGCTGTGACATATGTTAAAAAATAAAAAGAAATTTTTAATTATTTTTTCTATATTTTCTGTAGTTGCAATCCCAATAGTTTTAATACCTTCTTTACTTTTTACAAAAGAAAAAAAAAGTGAAATGAATCCTAAAAAAGAAAAACCAATTGAGCAAAAAGTTAAAATAAATAAATATGTTGATTTTAATTTTGAAGAAAGTGAAAAATTAGATAAAAAAATAAGCATAATAAAAAACAAATTTGATTTTACACGTTTTAAAACTTTTTATGGAAAATTAGATAATTTATTGCAATTTAATGAATTTATTAATAAATTAAAAGAAAGCGTTTTTGCTAAAGGAACATCTAATGAAGAACGCGAAGAAAAAACAAATTTTTTAGATAATTTTTTGAATTTTTATAAAAAAGAGTTCAATGCAGAATTTTTTGAAAAATTTGATTTAATTTATTTATTCGAATCTGTACCAATGCGTTGAGGAAAATATGTATTAGACTCTGTCAATGTCGAAAACAACAATATTTATTTAAATATCGTTAATTACCGAGCTATTTCGTTTGAATTAGAGCATGGTTTTCCGATTACAGCGGCAAAAGCAGCATTCGATGAACCATTATCGTATTTTGTAATTATTCCTAAAATTAATAACACAGAAAGTGTTAATGCAAATTACATTTATAATATAGAAAAATATAAAAAATACAGAGATAAAAATCCAGCTGGAATAATTTTTAAATCAGAAAACCAGGTTATTGAATCAGGATTTATTGAAATGGAATAATTAAAAGAGTAGGCTATTTTGACCTACTCTTTGTTTTTTAATAAAAATATTAAGATTGAAATACAATGCAGTTTGCCACAAAATTTGTAAAAATAAATTTGAGGGCTTAAATAATTTTTAAAGAAATCAATAAAAACTCATTTAAATATGTAAATTTAAAGCTTTTAACTTTTGGGAGTTAATGCATTTTTTGCTAAATTTAATACAGATTGTCTTTTAGATTCTTTATAAATTTGATTTTTTTGTTCTTTTATTAGTTTTTAAACAAAAAATGCTTGTCTTAGCAGTTTTGTTTAACTTTCCGGGAGCACTTCAATTTTGTTTTTTGTTCACTAATAAAAAATAGTTTGCTTAAAAAATTTGCTAACTATTTTTTCTTTTTCAGTTTAGCTCAAAGAGCAGCTAATGAAAGTGGAATCAATCCCAAAAGTGATAATAATCATCACAATTTGTTAGTTGGTTGTGATTTAGAATTTTGATTATCAACCAGCTCATCTTCTGGTAAGTGGATTGGACGTGTTCAATCTTGTCCTAATATTTTTTTTAATTCAGTAATTTCTGTTTTATATTTTGTAGCACCTAAGGTTTCAAGTTTGACAATTTTTGCTAAAACTTGATTTACTCTTGTAATAATATCTTCAGCTTCTGAAAGAATGATATTTAGCTGTTCTTTTCAATTACTTTCATTTGGATTAATAGCATAAATTTTTGCTTTTAGTGATTCTTTAGTAGCTTGTGATAAATGTTTATATTTTGCATCATTATCGATCATATCAATTAATTTATCTTTAAATTTATTGACTTCAATATTTCCATCTAAATCTGCAGTAGCTTGTTTAATTTTAACAATCGCTTCATTAATTTTATCCTCATTAACTCCGGCTTTAAAGCGATTTAGAATATTGTCATCAGGATTGGTGATTTGTTTTGCAATTACCTCATTTAAAGCATTCACAAATTTTTGATCTTGTTCAACACCATTTGTTGACGCTGTGTAGGTTGGTGTCTGTCTTACTGATAAGTAGTTATCAATTACTTCTCTTAAATCATTAAAGTAGTTATTAATATCTAAAATATTAGCAACTACTTTTTGAATATTTTCAATATTTTCTTCCTTAGATTTATCTAAATCAACAACCTCAGCAATCTTGTCTTTGGCTTGTGCTTTGGCTTCATCAGAAAGATTTGGTAACTTATCAATAAAATCATTTTGTTTTTTGATTTCATCATTAATTGCTTTAATGTCATCAACATATTTATTTAAATCGTTCAATGAAGTAGTAGGGATGCCTTCTTTAGCTTTTTCACGATCTTTAGGCAATAAATTAGTTAGCTCATCGATTGTTTTTTTGGCTGCATCAAGATTTTTTTGTCCATCTAAAGCTTTGATTGCTTCATCGCTAGCTGTTTTCCCTTTATCTAATTTATCTTTAGTGGTTAAATCCAATAGGTTACTATCTTTTAAATTTGTTAACTGTTTTAAAGCTTCATCAAATTGTTGTTTTTTATCATCGCTAGCTAATTTATAATCATCACTAGTTTTAGCATCATTTAATTTTTTAATTTCTTCTTCAATTGTTTTTAAAGTATTTAATGCTTCATTAGCTTTGTCACTAATTTCTTTTATATCTTTTTTCGAAGTAGCATTATTAACTTCCTCTTTAATTGCATTTTTAGTTGCTTCATTTAACGGATTTAATGTATTACCTGGATTGGTTTTATCAACTAATTCGTTTTTTGCTTTTTGTAATTCGGTATCACCATCTAAATTATTTAGTGCTTTTTCTATGTCTTTAATTGCTTGATCTAAATCAGCTATTGTTGTTGTATCTTTAATTTTACCTTGTAACTCGGTTGTGGTACTTGGTGTGGTTGGTGAGTCTAAAACATTGTCAGTTGCAGCTCTAACTGCTTCATCTTGCTCAGTTTTATTTTCTAAAGTTGCATCTTTATATTTGGCACTATCCATTGCATCTTTATATTTATTATATGCATCTTTTAAATCATTAAATTTGTCATTTAAATCTTTTGCTTTTTGAGTCAATTCATCAAGCTTTTTAGCAATCTCAGCAACTGAATTATTAGCATCAATTGCTTTGGCTTGATCTTTTAAAGCTGTTTTAGCAGCATCAGAAAGATTTGTTTGTCCATCAATTGCTTGAATTGTATCAGCTAATTTTTGTGCAGTTTCTTTTGCTTTATTAACTTCATCAGTTAATTTTGAATTGCTTCCATCTCCTGAAGTGGCAATTGTATCTAAATTATTTTTAATGTCATTTTTAACTCTGTCTGGTAAGTTAGTTAGTTTGTCAATTTCTTCTTTAGCTTTTGCTAAATTAGTATTACCATCAAGAGCGGTTTTAGCTGCATCAGCATCACTCATTGCTGTATTAGATGTAGTTTTATTATTCGGATCAAGAAGATTTTTATTTAGCTCTTCTTTTAACTTTGTAATTGCATTATCATAAACTGTTTTTTCAGCATCAGAAGCTAATTTGTAATTTGGATTATTTTTAAAATCTTCTAATTCTTTAACTTTATCAGTTAATTTATTATGCGTGTCAAGAGCTTCTTTAGCTTTTTGATCAATGTCATTAACTTCAGCTTTAGTGTCGGTATTGGCATTGTTAATTTCATCTAAAATAGCATCTTTAGTTGTTTCATTTAATTTATTGTAAATTCCATCCGAGTTATTGACTTTGTCTTTTAAGTCTTTTTTAACATCATCAACTTGCTTGGTGCCATCTAATGAATTGAGTGCATCTTTAATTTTGGCAATTGCAGCTTCAACATTAGCTAGTGTTGTATCAGCTTTTAAGGTTTCATTATTAATTCTGTCAAATTCACTTGCAAAATCATTATAAGTTTTATCTTTTAAAACAGATTTTAATGCTTCTTGAACTTTTTGGTTTTGTGAAATTTGATTTGCTGGATCAGCTTCTAAATATTTTGGGGTTTCCATAGCGGCTTTGTATTTTTCTGCCGCATCAGCAAGCTCAGCAAATTTAGCTTCAAGAGCTTTGGCATTATTTTCATGTTTTTTAATTGTATTTGTGATTGCGGTTTGGTCAGCTTTGATGTCAATATTAGCAGCTTTTACTTTAAATTGAGCTTGCAATTCCGGTGATAAGTGATTTAATTTATCAATTTCAACATTAGCATTAGCGATGGCTGCATTTACTGCAGTAAATTTTGTGACCAAAGCATCTAAAGCAACCTTGCTATTAGTTTCTGCTAAATTATTAGCTTGAGACTTTATCGCAGCTCTTTGTGGTTCTGCAGGGATATTTGTCATACCCTCAATATTTCTAAGAGCTTTTGCTAAATTGCTATTACCATCTAAAGCATTATTTGCATTTTTGGCAGGGGTTGAAAGCGCATCAACTGCATCGGTTGTTTTATCGTATAAATTATCATTAGCTAAAGCATTCTCTAATTCAGTGAGTTTTGAATCAAAATCTGCTTGTTTAGTTGGATCAGCTAATTTGTAATTTGCTGTTTCTTTTGCGGTTTTTAAATCGTTAATTGATTGTTGCAATTTATTTTTGTCTAATACAGCTTGATTTGCTTTGTCTTCAATGTCTTTTAACTTTGCAAGTGTTTGTGCTTTATTAGCTTCATCAATAATTGCAGCTTTCGTTGTTTGATTTAAAGTGCTTAAATTTGCATCATTAGTTAATTTATCTGTTAATTCTTTTACTTTCGCAGCTAAAACTTGTTCACCATTTAATTTACTAAATCCATCTTCAATTGCTTTAATCGCTGTTTTAATATCTTCAGCATTTACTGTTTTGAATTTTGAACTACTAATATCATAATCTTTTACTAAGTCACCGCTAGGTAAATTATCAATCACATTCATAACCGTGTTTTTTATTTCTTGATCAATTGCATTAACATCATTTGCTAAATCATGTTTTATAGTACCGATTGTATCAGTGTATTTTTTTAACTTTGTTTGTAATTGATCAAATTGGTTGTGTACTTCTGTTAACTTATTAACAATTTCATCGCTTTTCGCTTTTACTTCATTGCTTGAAAGGTCTTTGATGTTGATTTTATTAATTTCATCTTTTGCATTATTTATAACAGTTTTATTTAAATGGTTTAAATCAGCAATCTTATTTTTAGCAATTTTTACTTTTTCATCAATTGCTTTAAAATTCTCCACAGCTGCATCCAAATCTGTCTTTGAAGTTGGATTACCTGCTGCATTAGTTGGTGAATTTGCAATTTCATCTAATTTAGCTTTTGCTTGTTCTTTTTGATCATCACTTAAGTTAAGTAAATCATCAATTACTTTTTTAGCAGCTTGTAGGTGTGCATCACCATTTAATGTTACATTTTTAGCTACATCAATATTTTTTTCAGCTTGATCTACATTAGTTTGATCAAATAAGTCTTTAGTTAAATCTTCATTTAATTTTGCTAATGCTTCATCTAAATTATTTTTATTTGCTTCATCAGCTAATTTGTAATCCGGAGTAGCTTTTTTAGTTGTTAAATCAGTAATTTGTGTTTTAACTTTTTCAATTACATCTTTAGCAGTATCAATGCGATCTTTGATTGAATCTAAATCATTTAAATTAGATTTAGATTCAATTTCTTCTTTTAGTTTATTTTTAACACCGTCTGGAAGATCGCTTAATGGTGATTTTTTTAATAAATCCTTCAATTCATTTTTTTTGTTTTTTAAAACCACTTGATCACCATCAAGGGCAGCTTTGGCATTTTTGATGTCTTCAACTGCTTTAGTAATTTTTGCTAAAGTAGTTCCTGATGCTAGTTTTAAATTATCAACTTTATAATTTTTTGTTAATGTTGCTGGTTTTGTTAATTTTGGATCAACAAGTGTATTTAAGGCTGCAAATACTGTATCATTTTGAGCATCTTTAGTAGTTGCATGATCATAAGCATTAGTTCCAATTGTGCTTTGATAATCAATAAAAGCAGTATTAACTTTTGAATATTCATTATTTAATTTTTGGGCTGTTGTTTTTACAGCATCTATTAGTGCTTTAAAATCATCTAAGTCTTGATCTAAATTATCTAAATGAGATTCTGCAATTTTATTAATTTGCTCATCAAATTCACTTGCCAAATTAACCGAAATGTGATTTAGTGCCCCAATCTCTTTTTTAATAGCTTCGGCATAATCGGTTTTTTGTTGTTTTAAAACAGCTTCACCATTTAAGGCAGATTTTGCAGCCGCAATTGTTTCTACAACTTTAGTGATTTTATCTGAAGTAGTCCCCACTTTCATTTTAGGATTAACAATTTTATATTCATTATTAAATGGATTTGGTTTTGCAACTGGGGTTTGAAGTATTTCATTAAGTGCATCAAATAATGCTTTGTCTTGAGTATCAGCATTAGTTGCTTTTGTATATTGCACTTTATCTAAAACAGCTAAATAACCTTTTAAAGCTTGATCAACTTTATCATATTCATTATTTAGATTTTCGGCGGCAGTTTTAATTTTAGCTACTTCTGCTTCAAAAGTTTCTTTATTCTGCGTTTTATTATCTTTTGGTAAAGCTTCAATTTGATCAGTAAATTCTTTTACCAATTCTGGTGATAAATGATCTAAATTACTAATTGCAGTTTTGGCCTCATTAGCAAGCTGAGTTTTTTGTGTTTCTAAAACAGTTTCACCATCAAGTGCATTAATTGCAGTTTCAATTGCAACAATTGCTTCAGTAACTTTTGCAACATCATTAACACTTAATTTTCCATCATTAATAGCGCTTGTATTTGTTAATGTTGTAAGCTGTGGTGTTTCTAAAATTTTATTAACAGCAGCGATAATAGCAGCATCTTGAGCGTCTTTATTAGTAGCTAAATCGTGTTTTGCGCTACCGATAAGATCAGTGTAGTTTTTTAATTTTGTAGATAATTCAGTAAATTTATTATTTAACTCTGTTGCTTGAGTAACAATTGCAGCATTTTTTGCTTTAATTGTAGCTTTATCTTGTGTTGTGTCAATATTTTCTAATTTATCATTGAAATGATTTTGCACACTTGGAGTTAAGTTAGTTAATCCTGATATTGTTGTTTTTTTAGCTCCAATATCACTATTAATGTCCTGATAATCGCTTACTAATTTATCTAATTTAGCTTTGGTATCAATTTTTGCTAAGTCATCCATTTGAGTTTTGATATCAATGCGTTCAGTTGAATTAATATTAGTTAATTTATCAATTTCATTTTTGGCTTCAATTTTATTATTCTTACCATCTAAAGCACTTTTAGCATCTTGGGCAGGTTTTGAAAGCGTGTTAATTTCATCTGTTGTTTTATCATAGATATTTTCATTAGCTAATTTTGATTCCAATTCTGCTAATTTTGTATCAAAATCATTTGCTTTATTTGTTGAAGCCAATTTGTAATCTGCTAAATTTTTGACAGCTTGTAAGTCAGCTAGAATTTTTTCTAGTGCAGTTTTATTTTCTAATGCTTTATTAGCTTTGTCTTTTACATCATTTAGTTCAGCTTCAGTTTTAGCTGCTTTGGCAGCTTCTGTAATTGCTTGTTTAGTTGCATCATTTAACTTTTGCAAATTTTCATCACTACTTAATGTAGTAACAAAAGCATTAATTTTGTTTTCTAAAACTTTGTCGCCATTTAATTTGCTAAAAGTTTCATTAATTTTAGTAATTGCTGTCTGTACATCTGCAGCAGTGGCTACTTTTAATTTGTTAGCACTAATGTCAAAAGTTTTAGTTAAATCTGTTGCAGTTACATCATCTAAAACTGATTTTAAGGCATTTAGCACATCTTGATCTAGTTTGTCTTTATCATAAGCAAGATCATGTTTAGTTTTGCCAATTGTATTAGTGTATTGATCTAGCGCTTCTTTAAGTTTGATAAATTCATTATTTAAGGCAGTAGCTTTATCCACGATTTTAGCAATTGCTTTTTGAGCTTCTTCGGTTGAAATATTAGTGATATCAATTGCTTCTAAAGCTGTTGCAAATGCTTTTTTATTACTTTCATTAACGTGAGTTAAGTTAGTAATAGATTCTTTATTTGTTCTTAAGGCATTATTAATAGATCTCAATGTTGCATCAGCTGTATCAAGTGTTGTTTTATTAGCTACTTGCGCTCGATCCATTAATTTGGTTTCTGCTTGGGTTTTTTGAGAAACTGATAAATTCTCTAGTCCAGCAACTTTGGCTTTTGAAGTAGATAAGTTTATATCGCCATTTAATTCCGGAATTGCTGTGGCTAATTTTTCATTTGCTTTAGCCACTTCTGATGCATCAAAAATATCTTTCTTTAAAAACTCATCAATTTTTGTAATTCAATTATCAAATGCTAGTTTTTTATCATCATTAGCTAATTGGTAATTATCAGTTGTTTTATTAGCTTTTAATTCAGCACTTTTTTGATTAATTTTGGTAATTAAATCAATAGCTGTATCAATTTTAGCTTTAATTGAATCTAAGCCAGTTAAAGTATTCTGCTTTTCAATATCTTTTTTAATTGTATTAATAAATTTGGCATCAATAACATCTTTAAATGGGGTATTGTCAAGTTTTGCATTTAATTCTTTTTTAAATTCATCTAATGCAACTTGCTCACCGTTTAACGCCGCTTTAGCTGCTGTAATTTTCGCTACAGCTTTAGTAATTGTATCTGTTGTTGTGCCTAATTTAATTTTTGGGACTGCAATTGTATAGTCTTTGGTTAAATTTCTAGGCTTTGTAACACTTGGTTCCAACACTTCATTTAGTGCTGCAAATACTGCATCATTTTGCTCATTTTGATTAGTTGCTTTAATGTATTTAGTTTCTTCCAATGTACTTAAATAATCTTGTAAAGCATTAGCTAATTTATCATAGTCATTATTTAAATTGTTAGCTTCTGTTTTTAAAGTATCAATTGATGACTTAAAGTCATCTAGTGATTGAGTTGCATCATTAGCATTAGCTGTAACAAGTGCACTAATTCGATTACCAAATTCAGTTACTAAATCATCTGAAAGATGTGATAAGGCTTTAATTTGGTTTTTGATCTCATTAGCATATTCTGTTTTTTGTTTTTTAAGAACATTTTCCCCGTCAAGTGCTTTTAATGAATTATCAATTGCATTAATTACTTTAGTGACGTCAGTATCATCAGTTACACTCAAAGTTCCACTAGCAATACTTGTTTTGTCAGTTAATGCAGAAACAGTCGGTGTCGCTAAAACCTTAGTAAGTTCAGCTATGACTTTATTATCTTCATCATCTTTGTTAGTTGCTAAATTGTGTTTTGGTGTGCCAATTACATCTGTATAAGCTTTTAATTTAGCTTCTAAATCTGAAAATTTAGCATTTAATGTTGTAGCAGCATTAAGATCTTTAGCAAGTTTTGTATCAATTTGTGTTTTATCTAAACTAGGGTCAATATTTGATAATTGGTTTTTGAAGTGTTTTTGAACTTCGGACGATAAATGCGATAAACCAGCTATTGTACCTTGTTTTGTTGCAATATCGTTATTTACTGTAGTGAATGTAGTAACTAAATTATCTAATTTGGTTTTATTATCTGTTTCATTTAAATTTTGAGCTTTTGTAACAATTGCTGTTCTTTGTGTAACCTCAATATTTGTTAAGTTATTTAATTTTGCAACAGCAGCTTCTAAATTTTTGTCTCCATCTAAATCAATATCATTAAATGTTTTTAGTGTTTCTTTAGCTTGTTGTAATTTTGTAGCTTCAAATAAATCCTGATTTAGTAGGCTTTCAATATTATTTTTAATTGTATTAAAACTTGCTCGCTTATCTTCGCTAGCTAATTTGTATTTTGCCAATGCTTCCATATTTATAAGTTGACTAACTTTATCATTGATTTCTTTCACAACTGCATTGGCATTATTAATTTTTGTCTCAATTAAATTTAATGATTCTAATGTTGTTGCATCATTAATTTCTTGAGTGATTTTTTGGATTATAGCAGAATTTAATTTACTAAAAGGCTCTTTAGCTAATTCTGCTTTTAAAGCATTTTGTTTAGCTATTACATCTCCATTTAATGCAGCTGTAGCAGCATTAATTAGTGAAATTATTTCTTGAACTTTTGTAGCATTTGCTCCAGGTTTAAACATAACTCTACTATTAGTTTGTAAATCATAAGTACTGTTAATATCTCTAGATAAGCTAATTGTTACTACTTCATCAATTGCAGATAAAACTTTTTCTTTTTCAGTATCTCAATTAGTTGATAATTTACCATTAGTTTCAATGTGGTATTTATCTCTAAATTTAGTTAAAGCCGTATTCATTCCGGTAAATAAGTTATTTAAAGTAGTTGCTTCTTGTTTAATTTCATTAACTTTTGTTTCAAAAGATGTTAATGTTTCTCCTACATTAGTTTTATTTAAATTATCCAATCTTGTTTTGAATTCATTTTTTAAATCATTATTTAATTTATTCAAGCTATTAATTGCAGTTTTAGATTGGTCAGCTTTTACTTGTTTTTGACTTTGAAGTCGTTCAATTCCATTTAAATTATTTTTTGCTGTCGTTCCAGCTTGAACTAAGTTTGTAAGTGAATCAACTGTGTCGCCAAAAATATTTGTAGTATTTTTAGTTTTTAATGCGGCCAAAGCATTATCATAAGCTGTTTTTAAATTTTCATCTGATAATGTGTAATCAATATTAGTTTTATATGATTCCATTTCAGTAATTTTATCTTTTAATTCTTTAAATGCATTAGCAATTTCTGTAGCTTTGCTATCAAGTGAATTAACTTCAGAAACTAGACGAGCTTCATTAATTTTTGTTTCAATTACATCTTTTGTTTCTTGATTTAAATTACTTAGTGGCAAAGTTTTCAATTTATCTTTTAATTGTTTTTTTCTAATTTCTAAACCATTTAATTTAGTTTTAGCTTGTGCTCCATTAGAAATAAATTTAGATAATTCATCAACTGAGTTTGCAAATAAATTAGTATTTGATTTATTTTTTAGAGATTGTAAAGCCTCATCATATTCACTTTTATTAGTTGCTAATGTATATTCGCCATTTGTTTTATAGGTTTCCATATCTGAAATAACAGATTTTAAATATTTCAGTTCCTTATTTAAATCATTAGCTTTGGATTCTATATCAGAAAGTTCTGAAGAATTTTTTGCAGCGGCAATTTTATTTTTTATATCATTTTTAGTTGATGTGTTTAAATTAACTAACGGTTCTTCATTTAATTTATTTATTAAAGCTTGTTTTTTTCTTTCAAATTCTTCAACACCATTTAAATCTTCTTTTGCTTGATTTATACTTGCAATTATCGATTGAACTTTTTCTGGATTTGGACCAAATTTTAATTTAAAATATTGTAAATCATATGATTTACTTACATAATTATCAGCGGTTTTTCTAAGTGAACCATCAGGTTCTGATGGGTCTACAAAAAGTTCTGATAAAGCTTTGAAAACTTTTGTATCTTCTTCTAATTTATTGCTTGCTTCATCGTATTTAATTGTACCAATAGTATTTTGGTAATTTTTAAAAGCTTCAACAATTGTATGAAATTGATCATTTCTTTCTTTGGCTCCAACAATTAATCTATCTATTATTTTAATATATTCATCATTTGGTTTGTTTAAATTAATTCTTCGTCTACCTGTATTATTTATTAAATTAATTATTTGTTGTTTATATTCATTGGATAGTTTGTCTAAATTATTAATTTCTTGAATTTTTTGTTCTAGTGTTATTAAATTTTGATTTGATTCTACTAATCCATCAAGTTTATTTCAAGCATCAATAATTTTTTGCTTTTCACTAATTATTTCAGGTGTTGAAATATTGGCTGTTTCTGCATTTTTAATAGCATTATCAAATTCTTCTTTTAATCTTGGTGTTGATTTTTGATACTTGGCTTCATTTTTTTTAATTTTATATGAATTAATAAAAGCTTTAAATTCTTCCATTTTTTTGGTTGCTTCATTAATATCTTTTTTTCATTCCTCAATTTTTGCTAAATAGGTGTCATCTATGTTATTTCTTTCGCCCATTTCATTTTCTCGTATAGATCTTAAATTATCTATTATTCAATTATTAAAATAAGCTTTTATAGCAGGTGTTAAAACTTTTCTTGAGGCAACTTCTTTAAGAAGAATGTTTTCAAATCCATCAAGGGCATTTCATTTTTTATATAGATCTTCCCCTAATTTTTGAATTTCAACAAAATTAATTACATTGTATTTTGGATTAGATAAAGCGTTTTCAGCATCTTTCATTGCTTGTTCAAAAATAGGTCTAATAAATTTTTCTGTTTGAGAAAAATGAGGGTAATATTTTCCACTAGGATTGTCCATTATTTTTTTCATAGCTATATAGCGCTGATAAAGCTCAGCCATATCAGATTCAACTTGGCGAATATCATTTTTTCCAAAAGCATGGGCATTACCATTAGCGAATGCTTCTTTTTGACCAGGGGTTAAATTTTTGATATTGTTAACAGGATTTTCAATTCAACCCATAATACTTTCACCATCATATCAGTCATTAGGTCCATTACCTACCCGCGAAATGGCAATACTTGATGCTATTAATGGAATGGTTGATAAAACAAATAAACCAGTTTTTCTTAAATTCTGCAATTTAAAATTATTATTTGTTTTTTTCATAAAAACCTTCTTTCAAAAAATTTAATCTAATTAATTTTATTAAATTAGTAAATTGATTAATTAAAATTAATTAGTTTAATCCTGAATTAATTTCTTAAATAAAAAAATTATTTTTGAATATTTAATAATTTTTTAGCAAAAATAAAAAACAACTAATAAATAGAACCAAATATGCCTTATAATTATTAGTTATCTATATTTTAATATATATATATATATATATATAAGCAAATAGTTAAAATCACTTAAATTAAAAATTAGGTAACTTTAATCTTATATATTTTGAAAGATAAATTTTTAATTTCATTTCGTTAAATTATTGTAGTTTAAAAAAATTGCTAAATAAAAAAAAATAAACTTTTGTTTTTTTTTATTTAAAAAGCCTAATTTGGTATTTTAAATAATTTTCAAAAGTTTACTTCTTGGTTTTTAAATCAATAAAACAATTCATGTTTCAGAAAAAATTTAAAATAGGGTTTTTGTGTATTTATCTATTTTTTCTTTTTCATTTTAGATCAAATTGCAACTAGTGAAAGTGGAATTAATCCTAAAAGCGATAGTAATCATCATAATTTATTAGGTTGGGAGCTATCACTAGTTGTTGGAATAATTGGATCATTTGGGCTAATTGGTTTTGGAATAGCTTTAGTAAGATCTTGTTCTAACAACTTCTTCAAATTAATAATTTCTAGTTTCAGCTCATTAGATCCCATAGTTTCAAGTTTCAAAATTTTTACTTTAATGTTATTTAACAAATCTAATGCTTGATTTGCAGCATCCAAAACATGATTTAATTTTTCTTGTCAATTTGTTTGATTTGAATCAACATGATAGATTCAAGATTTTAATGTTTCTTTAGTTGCTTGATTTAATCGTTTATATTTTTCACTATTGTCAATAATATCAATATATTTAAATTTAGCTTTTTCAACTACAGTATCTCCATTTAAATCATCTATTATTTTATGAATTTTTTTAATTACATAATTAACTTTGTCATTATTAATTCCTGCTTTAAATTTATTGCTTGAAATATTATCATTAGGGTTATTAATTGCACTAGTTAATACTTCATTTAAAACATCTACAAATTTTTGATCTTGCTCAGCTCCATTTGTTGCAGCTATATAAGTTGGTGTTAATCGTACAGATAAATAATTATCAACAGCTTCTTGTAAATGAATAAATCGATTATTTATGCCTGAAGCTTGATCGACAATTTTTTGAATATTATCAATATTTTCTTCTTTTGTTTTATTAACATCAATAACATTATCAATTTCAGCCTTAAATTTATTTTTAGCTTCTTGACTGACATCTGGTAATGCATCAATTAAATCTTTTTGATCTTTAATTGCAGTATTAATTATTTTTAAATCATCTAAATGTTTTTTCAAATCTGTTAGTGAAGTAATTGGAATATTGTTTTTAGCTTTTTCTCGCTCAGAATCTAGCAAGTTAGTAAAACTATCAATTGTTTTTTTAGCTTTTTCAAGATTTTGTTGCCCATCTAATTCACTAATTGCTTTTGTACTATTATCTTTAGCTTCAATTAATTTTGTTTGAATTGTTGAATCAAGTAAATTACTATCTTTTAAAGTATTTAGTTTTTTAATTGCTTCATCAAGTTGTTGCTTTTTATCTTCATTTGCTAATTTGTAGTTTGTGCTATTTTTGGCTTCCTTAAGTTTTTTGATTTCATCTTCAATTGTTTTAAGGGTATTTAAAGCATTTTCAGCTTTGTTATCAACATTTTTAACTTCTGCTTTAGATGTAGCATCATCTACTTGATTTTTAATTGCATTTTTCGTTGCATCACTTAAAGGATTAAATGGTTGTCCTGGGTTAGTTTTACTAATTGTTGCATCTTTGGCTTTTTGTAATTCAGTATTGCCATTTAAATTATTTAAAGCTTTTTCAATATCTTGAATTGCTTGATCTAAATCTGTTGGAGTTATTCCATCTTTAATTTTGCCTTGCAATTCAGTTGTGGCGTTTGGTGTAGTTGCCACATCTAAAACATTGTTAGTTGCAGCTTTAACTGCCTCATCTTGCTCAGTTTTATTTTCATCAGTAGCATCTTTATATTTTGCACTGTCCATTGCATTTTTATATTTATTGTATGTATTTTTAAGTTCGTTAAATTTATTGTTTAAATTTTCAGCATCTTTGGCAATGATGTCTAATATTTCTTCAATTGCTGCTTGGGAATTGTTAATGTTGATTGTATTAGCTTTTTCTTTAAATTGATCCTTAACTGTATTAGAAAGATTTGGTTGTCTAGTAATTTTTTTAAGTGTTTCTTTTAATTTGTCATCTATAGATTTAAACTTATCTACTTCAGCATTTAATTTGCTATTATCACCATCAACAGAAGCTGCAATTGTATCCAATTTATCTTGAATTTCTTTTTTAGTTTTGTTATTTAAAGTTGCTAAATCTTCAATCAATTTTTTAGCTTTATTTAAATTGCTATTACCATCAAGATTATTTTTTGCATTTTCAGCATTGGTTATTGCTGTTTGGGATTCATTTTGATTTTTTGTATCAAAAAGATTTTTGTCTAATTGCTCTTTTAACTTATTAATTGCATCTTCATAAACTTGTTTTACATCATTAGAAGCTAATTTGTAGTTTGGATCAGATTTAGCAGTTTCTAAATCATTAATTTTATTTGTTAAATCATTATGAGTATCTAAGGCTTTTTTAGTATTGGCATCTATAGAATTTATTTTATCTTTAGTATCTGTTCCACTATCATCGATTGCTCCATTAATTGCTGTCTTAGTTTTATCATTTAACTTGTTATAAATACCATCTGAGTTATTAATCTTATCTTTTAGATCTTTTTTAGCTTGATCAAGTTGTTTGTTGCCATCAAGTGTAGCTAAAGCATCTTGAATTTGAGTAATTGCATGATCAACACCAGCAGCCGTTGTTCCAGGTTTAAATTTTTCATCAGTTAATGGTTTGAAATCTGCTTCAAAATTATTATAAGTTTTGTTTTCTAAAATTGCTTCTAAAGCTTCTCTGACTTTGATGTTTTGATCAGATTTATTTGCTGTAGTTGCTTCAGTATAGCGAATTGTATTCATAGCATTTTTATAATTTTCAACTTCGCTAGCTAGTTCATTAAATTTATTATTTAATGCTTTAGCTTGTGCTACATGATTTTCAATTTCAGTTATTGTTATAGCTTTAGCACTGTGAACTTTAATATTTTTAACTTTATTGTTAAATTCTTTTTTCAAGTCTTCTGCTAAATGATTTAAATTACTAATCTCGTTATTTGCATTGCCAATTGTCGTGTTAATTTCACTAAATTCATTAACTAAGTTATCTAATTTAGTTTTGCTGTCAATACTATTTAAATCTTTTGTTTTATTTGCAATTGCGTTACGTTGCGGAGTTTGAGGGATATTTTTTAATCCTTCAATTGTTCTAAGCGCTGTATTTTGATTATTAGTTCCATTTAAGCTAGCTTCAGTAGCTTGTGTAGGAGCTAATATGGAATCAATCTCAGCTAATGTTTTATCGAAAATATTTTCTGTATCTACTTTAGCTTTCAAATCATTTAATGCTTTTACAAATTCAGACTGTAAGTTTGGGTCAGCTAGTTTGTAATTTGTTGTCACTTCAATTACTTTTAAGTCATTAAGATTTTTTTCTAACTTAGCCTTATCAATTAATGCTTGCTGCGCTTTTGCTTCTAGTTCTTTTAAAATATCTAAATCTTTGGCAGCTTTAGCCGCTGTTTCAATTGCATTTTTAGTTGATTGGTTTAATGTATTTAAATTTGAGTCTGATGTTAGCTTATCAATTAAAGCTTGAATTGCAGCTTCTAGGACTTGGTCTCCATTTAGTTTTTCTAAAGCTTTTTCAATTACTTTAGATGCTTCTTTTACTTCTTCAATATCTGAGGTTGTTAATTTAGCACCAGTGATATCATAGGTTTTACTTAGTGGGTATGATGGTAAATCATTAAGCACAGACCCTAGAGCATTTAAAACTTCTTGATCAATGTTTGCTTTATTTTCAGAAAGATCATGATTGATTGTTCCGAATGTATTGGTGTAATCTTTTAATTTTTCTTGCAACTTGTTAAATTCATCATTTAAATTACTATATTTATCAACAATTGATTTAATTGCAGTTGTTGCTTCTGTTGTTTCGAGGTTTGTAATGTTAATTGCTGCAGTTTCTGCTTTAGCTTTTTTATTAACATCATCGCCTAAATGAATTAATCCATTAATTGCGGTTGTAGCTTTTCCTAGTTCTGTATCAATTGCTTCAAACGTTGCATCAGCTATATCAAGATCTGTTTTAGAAATAGGTTCATCAGTAGTATTTTTATCAGAATTTGCAATTTCAGCTAATTTAGCTTTTGCTTGATCTTGTTGATCTTTTGTTAAATTAGACAAACTATCAATTTTAGCTTCAGAAGCGGCAAGATTTGCATTTCCATTTAAAGTAATTGATTTAGCTTCTGCTAATGTTTTATTAGCTTTTGCAACATTATCCGAATTAAATAAATCTTGCGTTAAATGATTTCTAAGCGTTGCAAGAATATCACTTAAGTTAGTTTTATTAGCTTCATCAGCTAATTTATAATCAGAAGTTTTTTGCTTAGTTTCTAGGTCTAAAATTTCTGCTTTAATTTTTTCAATTGTTGCTTTAGCATCATTAATGCGATCTTCAATTGGTTTTAAATCATCTAAATTAGTTTTTAAATTAATTTCTTTTTCAATATTATTTTTAAATTCTGGATTTAATTCATTTAATGGTTTTTCATTAACAGACTTTGTTAAATCTGCTTTTTTATTATTTAAAACAACTTCATCACCATTTAAAGCATTTTTAGCTGCATTAATTGCTTGAATTGCAGCAGTTATTTTGTCTAAATTAGTATCTCTAGCTAATTTTAAGGTATCAATTTTATAAGCTTTATTTAATGGGTCTGGCTTGCTTAATTTTGGGTCTACAAGTGTATTTAAAGCATCAAATACAATGTCATTTTGTGCATTTTGATTTGTTGCTTGATCATATTTATCAGCGCCAATAGTGCTTTGATAATCAATAAAAGCTTGATTTACTTTCTCATATTCAGCATTCAATTTTTCTGCTTCAACTTTTACAACATTTACAAGTACCTTAAATTCTTCTAGGGTTTCTTCTGGTTTATTACCATTGCGCGCAAAAATGGCATCCACTTTGGCATTAAATTCTTGTGATAGTTCTACCGAAATATGTGGCATGGCGGCAATATTTGTCTTTACTTCTGTAGCATAATTTGTTTTTTGCTGTGCTAGAACAGCTTCGCCGTCAAGTGCATTTAATGCCGCTTTGATCAAATCAATTGCAACATCTAAATTTGCTTCATTATTTACAGATAATTCATTTGAAGCAATATTTGTAGTTGAATTTAAAACTGTAGTGGTTGCAAAATTTTTCAAAACACTAGCAAGAGCATCCACTACAGCTTTATCTTGTTGGATTTGATTTTGTGCTAATTGATGTTTAGGTTTATCAAATGTTTTTTGATATTCAGCTAATGTTTGTTGTAATTCTGCAAATTTAGCATTAAGTGATGTCGCTTCTGTAACTTTTTTAGCAATTGTAGTTTCAATCTCGTTTTGATTATTATCAATATTGATGTTTGCTAATTCATTTTTAAAATAATCTTGCACTTCTTTTGCTAAGTGACTTAAGTTTTCAATTTCTTTTTTCTGAGTCTCGATAACTTTATCAATAGATTTAAATTTATCAACTAATTCATGCAATGATTCTTTTGAATTAATTTGATTTAAATCATTTAGTTTTTTAATAATGTTTTCTTTTTGTGGTATTTGTGGAACATTTACCAAAGCATTAATGTCTTTAATTGCTTGCTTTTTATTTTCAATACCATTTAAAGCATCTTTGGCAGTATTTGCCTCTGTTGCAAAATTAGCAATATCTTCAGGTGTTTTATCAAAAATATTTTGAGTATTTAATTGATTTTGTAACTCATGCAATTTTGCTTCAAATGTATCTTTTTTAGTTTTATCAGCTAATTTAAAGTTAGGTGTATCTTTAACATCATTCAAGCTTTTAACTGTTACTTCAAATGACTTTTTATTTTCAACAGTTTTTTCAATTCTTTCTTCCAGATCTTCAAGTTCAATGATGTTTTTTACCTTATTTGCTGTATTTTCAATTGCATTTTTAGTTGCTGTATTTAAAATTTTTAAATCAGGGTGATTGTTTAAATTATCAATTAAGTCTTGAATTTTTTGTTTAAATACTGCATCACCATTTAATTTATTTTTTGCTGCATTAATATCATCGATTGCTTTAGATATATCTAAAATATTATTAGTTGACAATTTAGTATCATCAAGATTTATAGTTTTAGCTAAAGCTGTTTCATCAAAATTATCAATTACTTTGGCAAGTGTATCTAACACCTCTTGATCAATTGCATCTTTATTGGTAGAAAGATCATGTTGATTTTCTCCAATTAAATTTACATATTCTTCCAAAGCTATTTTTAATTTATCAAATTCCTGAATTAATTGTTTTTGTTTTTCAACAATTGCATTAATTTGATTTTCTACTTCATCAATTGAAATATCAGTAATATCAATTGCACCCAATTCGGTTATAATTGCTTTTTTAGTTAAATCATTTAAAGGTTTTAAATCATTAATTTCAGATTGCGCTTTGCTTAATTTAGAATCAATTGCTTTTAATGTTTCAACAACCGCCTCAAGTGTTGATTTATTGTTAACTTTACTGCGGTCAGCTAATTTAACTTCGGCTTGTTCGGTTTGATCTTCACTTAAATGAGTTAATGACTCAATTGTAGTTTTTGCATTATTTAAGTTTTCAGCACCATTTAACATGTCATTATTTGCAGCAGTTATTGCGCCATTAGCTTCTGCCAATTTAGTTGCATCAAATAAATCTTGTTGTAAATAATTATTTAAATCAGCAATTACATTATTAAACTCAACTTGCTTGTTACCATCAGCTAACTTGTAATTGTCTAAATCTTTAACTTTTTCAAGTTCAGCAACTTTTGTTTTAATGTCATTAATTGCTTTTGTAACATTATCTATTTTAGTTTTAATTGGTACTAATTCTTCCAATGTAGCTGCAACATTAATTTCAGATTGTGCTTTTTCTTTGATTGCTGTTGGCAATTTGGCTAATGGATTGGTATTGATTAAATTAATTAATTTTGCTTTTTCAGCATTTAAATCAGTAGCTTCTTTAACAATTGTGTCAACTTTTAATTTAAATTCTGCTTCAGTTTCACTGCTATTAGTTGTATCTAATGCAGTTAATTGTTCATCATACTTATTAATTAAATCAGATGATAAAGCAATTAATTTAGCAATATCTTTTTTTGCTTCTGAAACTAATTGAGTTTTCTTATTTTTTAAAACATCATTGCCATCAAGCGCTGCAATTGCAGCAGTAATTTTTTTGCTTGCTGCCTGAATATCAGAAACAACTAAATTTGCTTTAATTTTTAAATTGTTAATATTATATGAATTAACTAAACGTCCATTATCTGTTCTTGCTAATGTGTTGGCATCAGCTCCGGTTCGAGTTGGATCTAAAAGTACAGATTCTAAAGCTGCCATAACTATTTCATCTTGTGCAACTGCATTAGAAGCTTCTATGTATTTTGCAGTATTAAAAGTATTTAAATATTGATCTAATGCCGTTGCTAAATTACTATACTCAGCATTTAAATTAGTTGCATTTTGTTTAATACTTTTTAGTTGTGTTTCAAAATCTGCTTTACTAATTGCAGGATTAGTTACAGTGATATTGCTAATTTGAGTTTTGAATGTATTTTTGGCTGCATCGGATAAATGGCTTAAATTATTAATTACAGAATCACTAGCACTAATTAATTCATTTAAAACTGTTTCTCCATTTAAAGCTGTGATTGCTTGTTGAATTTTTTCAATAGCTTCATCCACAGGTGAGGAAGTGGTAGCAGAAAATACTCCATTAGTAATCGCTGTGGAATCATTTATTGCATCTGTTTTTGGACTTTCTAAAACATTATTTAATGCTGCTTTAACTTTAGCATCTTGAACTGCAAAATCTGTAGCAAAATTATGCTTTGGGGTTGCAAAAGCATCAGTATATTTTTTTAATTTACTTTCTAAGTCATTAAATTTATTATTAAATGATTCAACACCATTTACTTGTGTTTCAATCTCTGTTTTTAAAGTGGCTTCTGTTTTATCACCAAAGCTATAATTTTTAATTCTATTAATAACGGTGGTTTTGTGATTATTATTTGTGTGGGTTTGATTATTGATTTTAGTTATTGCTTGACCTAAAGCATTATTAATGTTTTTAAACATTTCAACTAAAGCATTAAATTTTGTTCTTGTATCTACTCTTGCATTATTAGCACCTAGAATATTTTGAGCTTCATTTTTTTGAGTAGTTCCGTAATTTGGATAATCTTCAATTGCAGCTTTAGCATTATCTAAAACTTCTGTTCCATTTAAATCATTTTTAGCTCTAGAGGTTGTAGTAACTAAGGTATTCAATGTAGTAAGATTTGTATCTAAAACATTTTCTGTTTTGTTTTTTTCAGTTTCTAAAGCTGTTAAACCTGCATCAAAAGCATTACGTTTGTCATTATCTGCAAGACGATAATCCGCTGTTGCTTTGTAATTATTTAAATCGTTTCAATGAGTTTTTAGAGCCTTAACTGCATCAGCTAATGCCGTTACCTTAGTTTCTAAATCATTTAAAGTAGTAAAATTATCAGCATTATCGATTGCTATTGTAATTGCAGATTTGGTATTGTCGTTTAATACATTTCATGGGTCTTGATTTAATTTAGATTTAAGAGTTACTTTTTTATTTTTTAAACCATTTAAATTTGTTTTAGCAGTTTCGGCTGCAGTAACTAAATTTGTAAGTGTATTAGGATTTTCACTATAAATATTTAAATCTTTTTTAGCTTCTAAAGCTGTTAGAGCATCATCATAAGCCGTTTTTAAATTTGTAGTTGCTAAAACATAGTCATCATCAGTTTTATAATTAATCATTTGTGTAATTTGATTAGTTAAAAGGCTAAAAGGATTTGCTAAAGCTGTTGCTTTGGTTTCAATTGCGGTAACTTTATCTACAGTATTTGCGGTTGAATCATCAACCGCTGCAATAATTGCAGCTTTTGTAGCGTTATTTAATTTATTTAATGGGTTTTGCTCTAATTTTGTTTTTAAATTATTTTTAGCTTGAATAACTAAACCATTCAATGCATTTTTAGCAGCTTCAACTTGTTTGACTACTTCATTAACAGTAGTAATTGTAGTACCGGCTTTTAATTTTGCCCTTAAATCACTATCAAAACTATATGTTTGTACAATAACTGATCCAATAGATAATGAAATAATTGATTGCAATGAATTTCTAGCTTTTGCTCATTCTTCATTTCTATTTGTAGCTAAAGTACCATCAGGATTTTTGAAATATCTATCTCTAAATTCTAGAAATGCAGTATTTACTTGATTAAATGAATTGTTTAATGCAGTCGCTTCTGCTGTAATTGGATTAATTTTCTTTTCTAAATCTTCTAATGTTTCACTAGTATTTGTCGAAGCAAATAAACTATCTAATCTTGTTTTAAACTCTTCTTGAAGGTCGCTATGCAATCTATTTAAACCACTAATTAAATTTCTAGCTTCATTAATTTTTTGTTGTTTTTGATTTAGTAATAACGTTTTACCATTTAAAGCTTCTAAAGCAGCTTGAATTTGTGAAATAGCTGTGTCTAGAGTTGCTGAATCTGTAGCAGAAAATATTCCACTAGTAATGCTTGTGGATTTGGAAAGCGAGGTAATTGTAGGTGATTCTAAAACATCATTAAGTGCTTGCACAACTTTATTGTCTTGTTCAGCTTTATTTGAAGCACCATCGTGTTTTACAGTACCGAAAGTAGCAAGGTAATTGTTTAGTTTTATTTCAAGAGGTATAAATTTATTATTTAATGTTTCAATTAAATTTACTGAAGTGTCAATTTCACTTTTTAAATTTCTTTCCGTTTTAGATTCAAATTTAATATTTTTAATTAAATTAATAATACTTGTTTTATAACTAGTTTTAACATGGTCAGCTTTATTAATTTTAGTAATCGCTTCTCCTAATGAATCATTAATATTTTTAAACATTTTAACTAATGCATCAAATTTGGTTCTTGCATCCACTTTTGTATCATTAGCACTTAAAATTTTTTTAGCTTCAGTTTTTTGATTAGTTCCATAATTTGTATAACCTTCAATTGTAACTTTAGCAGCATTTAGCACTTCTCTTCCATTTAAATGACTTTTAGCTGTTTCAGCTGCAGAAACTAAGTTGTTAAATGTAGAAGCTGGCGTTTCTAAAATATTTGCTGTTTTATTTTCTTCATTTTTTAATGCTTCTAAATTCGCATCAAAAACTTGTTGTTTAGCAGCATCCGCTAAACGATAATCAACATTATCTTTATATGGGATTAAATTTGCTAATTTAGTTTTTAAAGCTTTAAATGCATTAGCGACATTTGTAGCTTTTGTATCTAGTGTTTCTAACGTAGCAAAATTATCAGCATTATTAATTGTTGTTTCAATTGCTGTTTTAGTATTGTTATTTAAAATATTTCATGGTTCTGTACTTACTTTTGATAATAACTGTGCTTTTTTGTTTGCTAAACCATTTAATGCTGCCTTAGCGCTTGCTCCAGCAGTCGCCAATGCATTTAATGATGTTGCAGTATCAGTATCGTTATAAATATTAGCTGTTTTTTTAGCTTCTAAGTTAACTAATGATGTATTGAAATTTGTTTTTAAATTTTCACTTGCCAAAATATAATTTTGATCAGATTTATAACTATTCATTTCATTAGCTTGTAAAGTTATTGAATCAACTACACCAGCTAACTCCGTTGCTTTTGCTTCAATTTCTGATAGCTTATCATTAGTAACAAGATTATCAATAAGAGTTCGAATTGCTGTTTTAGTATTGTTATTTAGTTTATTTAAAGGAACTTGATTTAACTTTGCTTTTAATTCTGATTTTTTAGTATTTAACGCTTGAGCTTCATTTTTAATAGCATTAGTTTTTGCGACATATGCTTCATATGTTTCGCTATTATCACTTGCATCAACTGCATTTACTCTTTCTTGAAATGGTAATGCAGAAGTGGTATTGAAATTAGGTAAATCACCAATTTGTCGATTAATTGCTTCTCCATAAGCTGCTTTGTGTAATTTCAAGCCATTGATTGCCTCTGTAGATGCATCTATTTTAGTGATTACATCATTAATTTTTTCAATTGTTGTACCAGCCTTATACTTTACACCGATATTTGCTGCAATTTCATATGTTGTTGTGAATGTAGCTGATAAAGGTCTTGATACAAGAGTATCAATATTGGCTTTTACTTTCCCTCATTCTGCAGCACGATTATTTGATTTTGTGCCATCAGGAACTTTAAAATATTTAGTTCTAAATTTTACTAGTGCATTATTAAGGCTAGTGAAAGATCCTGCTAATTCTGTTGCTTTAGTTTTAATCTGATTTACTTTTATTTCAAAATCAGCCAAAGTTTCAGTTACATTAGTTTTATCTAAATTATCTAATTGTGTTTTAAATTCATTTTGTAAAGCGACATCTAGCTTGACTAAATTACCAATTGCTATTTTTGCTTCATTTACTTTTGCTTGTTTTTGATTTCGAAGTTGTTCAACACCGTCTAAATTGTTTTTAGCTGTTGTTCCTTGTTCAACTAATGTAGTAATCGCAGTAACTGTATCTTCAAAAATATTACCATCTTTTTTAGCTATTAATGCATTTAGCGCATCATCAAAACTACTTTTAGGTCCAGCTGAAGCATTTGTGTAATTTAAATCTGTTTTAAAGTTATTCATTTCAGTAATTTTGACATTAACTAAATCAACAACACCAGCCAATTCTGTTGCTTTAGTTTCGATTTCATTTAATTTCGTTTCTGTATCAGCATTATCAATTGCGCTGATAATCGCTGTTTCAGTTGGAGCATTTAATTTATTTAATGGATTATTATTTAATTTTGTTTTTAATTCTATTTTTTTGTTACTCAATTCTGTAGCTGCGGTTTTAATTGCGTTTGATTTATTAACATATGAGTCATAAGTTTCTTCATCGTCATGAGGATTTAAAGTATCAATTTGTGTTTTGAATAATGCAGCTGAAGCAGCATTAAAACCAGGTAAAGCTTGAATTTGAGTTTTAATTAAATCGCTATAAGCTTTTTTATGATTTTTTAAACCATTTAATGCTTTTGTATATTGTTCTATTTTAGCAATTGCTTCATTAACCTTTTCAATTGTGGTGCCTGGTTTATAAATAATTTCTCGATTATTTTTAATTTCATAACTTGTGCTTATGAAATTATATAAAGTAGTAGTTATAAGTGGATTTATACTTGCTCTAACTCTATTTCACTCTCTGTCTCTATTATCAGCTTTAGTACCTTCTGGATTTTTATAATATTTATTTCTGAATTTCACTAGAGCTTCATTAAGTGGCGTAAAAGAATTTTGAAGTTCAATAGGTGATGCTTTAATGGTATTAACTTTTGCTTCAAAAGCAGTTAGACTTTCAGTTTTATCTGAAATGTCTAAATCATTTAATTGTTCTTTATATGTGTTTCTTAGCCCTGGAGCTAATTTATTTAAACGGTCAATTGCTGCTTTTGCTTCAGTAACTTTTTGGCGTTTTTGGTTTTGAAGTTGTTCGATACCATCTAAGCTGCTTTTCGCTGTTGATCCCGCATTAACTAATGTAGTAATCGCAGTAGCTGTATCTTCAAAAATATTACCATCTTTTTTAGTTACTAATGAAGCTAAAACTGTATCAAAATTATTTTTTAGTGTGATTGAAGCATTTGTGTAATTTAAGTCAGATTTGTATGTTTCCATTTCGGTAACTTTTGCTGAAATTGAATCAATAACACCAACTAACTGCATTGCTTTAGTTTCGATTTCATTAACTTTTGCAATAGTGTCAATTGATGTGGCTTCCAATGTTGTTCTAATTGCATTTTTAGTTGCGTCATTTAATTTGTTCAAAGGCACTTGTGATAATTTTGTTTTTAATTGATTTTTAGCTTGGATAACAAGACCATTTAAAGCATCTTTAGCAGTATTTATTTCATTAATTTTTTGATCTATTTTGGCAGTTGTGGTTCCCAGCTTAAACATTACAGCTGTGTTATTTTGTAATTCATAAGTTCTTGTTAAATTTCTGTCTAATGTAGAAGTCACAAGTTCCTCAATTGATTTTAAAACTTTTTCTTTTTCAATATCTTTATTAGTTGCAAGTGTTCCATCAGGATTTTTAAAGTATCTTTCTCGAAATTGAATTAAAGCATTATTCATTTCTGAAAATTTATTATTTAAATTTGTTGCTTCTTGTTTAATTTCATTAACTTTTGTTTCAAAAAAAGCTAATGTTTCTCCTACATCAGTTTTATTCAAGCTATCTAATTTTGTTTTAAACTCATTTTTTAAATTATTGTCTAACTTATTTAAGCGATTAATTGTATTTTTGGCTTCAGTAATTTTTTGTTGTTTTTGATTTTGTAATTGCGATTCTCCATTAAGATCTCTAATAGCTTCTTGAATTCTCGATATAGTAGTAGTTATTGCTCCAGAACCAGTAATAGAAAATATACCACCAGCAATACTAGTAGTTTTTTCCAATGTTGTGATTTGTGGTGTTTGAATAATGCTATTAATTGCTGTTTTAACTTTATTATCTTGCTCTACTTTATTTGAAGCATCATCATGCTTTACCGTTCCGAATGTGTCAGTATATTCTTTTAATTTAGCTTCTACTTCTGCATACCGATTATCGAAAGCTCTAGCATTAACTAAATCTTCTCCTGATAAAATCATATTTTTAATTTCTGTTTCAGATTTAGTACCAAAGGCATAGGCTTTAATTCGATTAATTACCGCTGTTTTATGCGTATTATTCATGTGAACAAAATTGTTAATTTCATTTATTGCTTGACCTAAGTATTCGTTAATTTTTTCAAACATCGCCACTAGGGCATCGAATTTTGATTTTGTATCTACTCTTGCATTTTTAGCACCCAAAATATTTTTGGCTTCTGTTTTTTGATTTGTTCCATAATTTGCATAAGTATCAATTTTGGCTTGAGCTTCAATTAAAATTCTTGCTCCATTTAAATCATTTTTTGCTTTATTAATATCATTAATTACATTTTCTACTTTTGCAATTGTAGTTGCAGATTGAAACATAACTGCAGTATTATTTTGTAGTTCATAGGTTGTTGTTAAATCTCTTGATAACTTCTGGGCAACAATTGTCTCAACTGCAGCTAATACTTTTTCTTTTTCACTATCTTTATTAGTTGATAATACACCGTTTGGATTAGTAAAATATGTATTTCTAAAATCCGTCAAGGCGGAGTTCATTGTTACAAAAGCATTATTTAGGTTAGTTGCTTCAGTTGTGATTGAATTTAATTTTGTCTCAAAATCTGCTAATAATTCAGATGAATTAGTGGTACTTATTGAGTTAATTTTAGCTTGAAATTCATTTTTTAAATTTGTATCTAATTTATTCAAATTTTGAATTAATGTTATAGCTTCAGCTTTTTTAGCAGCTTTTTTCTTTTTTAATTCTTCTACACCGTTTAAAGCAGCTTTTGCTGCATTAATTTTAGAAATTGCTTGATTAATATTAATTACTGAAACTCCTAATCTAAATTTAAGAGAATCTATAGAATAATCTTTTTTTAATAATCCATCATTTGGTCTTCAAAGAGTTTTTGCATTTTCTCCAGTACGTGTCGGATCTGAAAGTACAGATTCTAACGCTTTAAAAACTTTTTCGTCTTCAACAGATTTATTAGTTGCTTCAGTATATTGGATCGAACTCAATAGATCTTTATAACTATTAAAAGTTGAAGTTAAATCACTGAATTTATCATTTATTAATTTTGCTTTATTGGTGATTTCATTTATTTTGTTTGTTAATTTTGCTTCGTTATCATATTTTTCTAAATTATCTGCTATGTTTAATTCATCAATTTCTTCATTAAATTTTGCTTTTAAAAGGTTTGATAATTTATCATATGATCTAATTTTATTTTCACCTTTTGATATTAATTCTTGAACTTTTGTAAACCAAGCTCTTAAATCACCTTCTAAAGCTTGATAAGCCTGTCTAACTTTTTGAATTGCATTTTTAAATCTATTAATTTCTTGTAATAATGTGGTTGAAAAAGTAGAAACATTCATAGTTTCCGCTTCTTTAATGGAGTCATCATAAGCTTTTTTCAAAGCTTCGCTTGCATGGGTATAATTTAAAGATTTTCTTTGGGAAGGGGCATCTGTGAATAATTTTTTATAAAGAACCATTTGTTGATCTAATGAATCAATTTCGGATTTGTTATTTTCAAATGATTTAATAAAAGCTTCGTTTAAATTGTCTTGAGTATGAACGTTTGTAAGTTTTGCTTCGGCTCATTTTGCCATTAAACTTTTAATAGAATCTTGTTGGCCTTTTGTTAAATTTTTTTTTGACTCAATATATCAATTAAGATTTCTTGAAAATCCATCTAATTCATTTCATGTTGAAACAATATGAATTGCAATAGATTCCAAGGTGCCTACATTTACTTGGTTAAAATTTTTATTAATTATCTCATCAGCTAGTTTTCAGTAAGAATCGAATTTTGCCTTTAGTGTTGGATCAGCATTATTATAATGGTCATAATATTTACTACCAGGTCTCTTTTTCGGGCTAATAGAAGCAAAAGAAGCTCGAATTTTACCCATTGCTGTATCAGCTCTTCTAATTTGATCTTGTC
This sequence comes from Mycoplasma pogonae, assembly GCF_054170725.1. Taxonomy (NCBI): domain Bacteria; kingdom Bacillati; phylum Mycoplasmatota; class Mollicutes; order Mycoplasmatales; family Mycoplasmataceae; genus Mycoplasma; species Mycoplasma pogonae. Next base: position 44,668 of record NZ_JBSWZS010000008.1, read on the forward strand.
AGTACGCAGTGGAAAATGTTGGTATATTATTATAGTAAAATTTTTGAGCTTCATTTAAGCTTTTGAAAACACGATTAATTCACTCAGATAATGATTCATTTCATCTTTGAGATTCGTAGCCAGAGACAGAAAGCACAGCACCCAATAATGGTGTTGTAGATAATATTGTTAAACTAGTTTTTTTCAAAACATTATTTGTTTTACTAGTTTTTGGATTTTTGGAGCTTTTCATTAAAACCTTCTTTCAGAAACGTATTTTTATAACTTAAAAAAACAAAATAATTTAAGAAATAAAAATAAATTTTGACTTTTAGATAAAAACTGAATTAAAGCAAGTTTTGAATATTTTTTTTGTTTTTTTACAAAAAAATTACTAACAACCAGAATTAGCATGGTCTCTATTTATTAGTACCTATATTTTAATATATATATATATATATATATAAAGCAAATAGAGATTTGAGTTGCTTTTGTATAAAAAAAGTAGCAATTAAAATTGCTACCTCGCCATTTACTAATGGTGATTGTAATTTAATTATGATTAAATAAATTTTTCAGCAAATTTTTCAAATGCTGCAATTTTTTCATCTTCTAAGAAAATTCTTAAAGTTATATTTTTAGTGTTTTCTTTTACAAAATTATCAACAACTTTAATGTCATAAGGCTGAATTTTATTTTGAATTGATTTTATAATTTCTGCAATTGATTGATTCGATTGTAAAGAAACTGTTAAATCTCGTGTTTTTAATGGCTCTGAATTATAGGTTTGAAATTTAAGTGTTGAATTATGTCTTTTTGGTTCAATTATTTCAGCATAAAAAGCTTCAGGCAAATTATATTTAGGGTGCGGCTTTCCAATTCAACCTACTAATTGTTCATTGTAATAAATATGGGCACTGACACCATTGTGATAAAACTCAGAATTTGTTCTTTTGAACTGCAACTTATTTTGGTACAAAGCTTGTAAATCGTTTTGCATTTGTTGAAAATTTTTAGTAGTTGAAGCTAATGCTATTACTCTATCAATTTCATTTACCATACCAATATCAAAAATTGAAATATCTTCAATTTTGCGTTTTTGATTATAATCAATAACTTCAGCAAGTGAAATTAAAAATGAGTTACGAATTACTTCCCTTTCTTTTGAAACGAAAGTTTTTAAAACAATATCTTTTTGAAAATCAAATGGATTAAAAAAATTTTTTTCCGTTGAAATTAAACTATAAGTTCAAACCTGTTGATACCCCATTGCTGCAATTGCTTGATGGAAGTCATAATAGGCATAAATGTCTTCCAAACTATTTTGTACAGGTTTAGCAGGCGCAAAATTAGCATATGAATAAAATCTAAAAATTTCTTCAATAACATCTTCTTTTGAATTAACATCATGACGATAAGCAGGAACTTCAATTTGTTGTTCTAAAAATTTAAATCCTAAAATTTCTAGCGATTTTTGAGTTTTGACAAATTGTGGCGTTGTTGTAATTTTGCTCCCTGCAATTTGATTTACAAAATTTAGGTCAAAATCAATTAATTTGTTTTCAATTTTAGGTAAATTAATTGCAGGTGAAAAATTAATTAAATAACTTGAAAGAAATTTATGTCCCAATAATAATGTTCCTAACGAAATTTGTTTTGAAGATTGTTTTGAAGAATTGGATTCCATTTTAATTTCTTTAACAGTATGGCGCACTTTTTTAACTGGAAAAATCCCTAGTTCAAAAACTACATTTTCAGTTGTTTCGGTAATTTTGGTGAATTCCCCTCCCATAACTCCAGCTAAAGAAACCGGAATTTTTTTACTATTGACAATTGCTAAAGCGTTGTTTAAGTCTAATGTTTTATTCCCTAAAATAGTAAAATTACCACTATAATCGGCTGCATATAATAAATTACTTGCTAGTTTAGCCTTATCATAAGCATGAACCGGCATTCCAGTCATAATTAAAGTTAAGTTTGTTAAATCTACAACAGGATCAATTAATTTAATATTTGATTTCATTAATAAAAATTGCTCTTGAATACTAATGGGTTTTAACTCATTTGTTGCTTCAATCAAAGTTAAAATTCCTTCTTTATTTGCGGCTGCAAAATCCGATTTTAAATTACCTTGAAAAAATTCTAGGTCATTTCATTTTGTATTAAAATAGGCAGCCAATTCTCGCGACATAATTAAATAAGAGTTTGCATCAGAGCGATTTGACAAAACTGAAACATCAATTAAGTAATCATCTAAATCAAAATATTCCATTGGATCCAAATTTAAATCAACTGCTTCAAAAGTATAAATTCCTTCAACAAATTCTTCAGGCAAAGAATCTTTAAAAAAACCCATTTCAGTTAACGAAGCTAACATTCCTTCAGAAACAATTCCTTGCAACTCCTTAGCAGCAAATGTTATGTCGCCAGATTTAGCTCCAGGTACAAAAGCAACTAAATAATCACCCACTTTGACATTTGTGGCTGTAGTTTGAATAATTCGATCTTGATCAGCAAATTTGATTTCACAAACATTTAAACGATCAGCATTAGGATTTTTATAAATTTTTTGAACATGGCCAAATTTTATTCCACTAACTTGTGAGAATTTTGTATAACCTTCTACTTCAAAACCAATATTGTTTAAAGCTTTAACAACTTCATTAACCTCGACATTGATATTTGCTAATGTTTTTAATTTTTTATATGAAAATATCATTTATTTCGCTCCTTTAAAATTATTATCTAAATTGTTTTAAAAATCTTAGGTCATTTTTATAAAATTCTCTAATGTCATTAATTCCATATTTAATCATTGCAATTCTTTCAATACCAATCCCGGCAGCAAATCCATTCATACCATTATCGTATCCTGCCATTTCAAGAACTTTAGGATGCAGCATTCCAGATCCTAAAACCTCAATTGTTTTACCTTTATAAAATACATCAACTTCTAATGAAGGTTCAGTAAAGGGGAAATATGAAGGTCGTAAAAAAATTTCAACATTTTCTTCCAAAACATATGAAAGTAAAGATTTTAATGTTCATATTAAATTTGGAAAAGTTAAATAGCCCACTGATACAAAATCAATTTGCGTAAACTGATGTGAGTGGGTTTGATCATCTTCATCATTTCGATAAACTTTTCCAAATGAAAACTGGTTAAATGCTTGATTTTTATATTTTTCTAAGTATCTCGCAGTTATACCGGTATTATGAGTTCTTAATAAAGTATTTTCATCAATATAAAGTGAATCCTGCATGTCACGTGCGGGATGATTTTTAGGGATATTTAAACGCTCAAAATTATAAAAATCACTTTCTATTTCTGACATCTTAGTTTCAATATAGCCATTTTGGGCAAATCATTCACGAAAGCGGTTACCTACTAAAGTCAGCGGGTGTAATCCTCCTACATGATTAGGGGCATATTCTACATCAACTCATTCATTAGCAATTTTTTCGGCAATTTTTAAAGCTGTAATTTTTTCGCTTGCTGCTAAAAAAAACTCTTCTGCTGCTTTTTTCATTTCTTGCAATTGTTTACCAATCACTGCTTTTTCTGGACCTGGCGCATTTTTTAATGCAGTTTGCAACTGACCATAAGCACTATTTTGTGAATAAAATTGATTTTTGGCAATTTTTAAATCTTCTAAAGTTTTAATTTTTTCCAAATCCATTGTTTTGTTCCTCCAAAAGTTGTATTGAAATTATACACTAGGAAATTAGCTCCAAAATTTCCTTGTTTTAAAATTAATTTTTCACCTTAAAAATTCAAATATTTTACAAAATATATTTGAATTTTAAATATCCGAAATTTAGGAAAAGTGGTAAAATTTTTAAATTATTATATTATTAATATCAAAACTCTTAAAATTTTCCTAAATAAAAGAAAATTTTCACAAGTTTAATACATATTTTTGTCTGGAGCAATATAGACTTATGGAAAAAGATAACAAAAAAAATGTTTTTAAATATTTTGCTAGATTAAATTCAAAAAAAAATAATAAGGGGCAAAATAGCAACCCGGATTCTGGCGAAGATAAAAGCAATAAAAAATCTAAAAATTGAATTATTGGATTAAGTGTCGCTGGTGTTGCAGCAATCGGAATTGGTTTAGCAGTTGGCTTAACTACAACTTCAGCCACAAAAATTGAAGCCTTAAAAAATGAAGAAGTTTTATATGAAATTAAAATTCCTGGTGGGGGAGTTAAAAAAATCACTGTTAGTGATGTAGTTGCAGCTTCAAAAAATTTTTTTGATGAAGACCAAGGTGAATTTGCTAAAGCTAAACGTGAATTAGTTCAATATTTATACAAAAAAGAAGTTGATGCTTCTGATTTATTTCAAAAAGCTTGAAACTCTAGTAAAGAAGACGGTGAAGCTGATCGTAATTTTAAATTAGAAACATTAGAACAAGTTAGAGAAAAAGAAGCTAAAAATTTAGAAGACCAAAAAAGAACATTTCAAAGAAGTTTTGGAGTACAGAACTGAGAAAGCGAATGAAAAAAAGAATTGGGTACCGATAAGTATGGGAAATCTTCTACAGAAGAGCAAGCAATTGAGTTTTTAGTTTTAAGAACAATTAGAAATCAAGCATATGGAAGATGGTTGCCATACATTGAAAGTTCATTTAGCAAAAAAGATATAGAAGAAAGAAAAGCCAAAGAAGATATTTCATACACTAACTCCGCTCAACAAGTGGTGGTTGTTTATCCAAAAGGTGAAAGAATTTTTAAAAACTTTTTAAACACTAAAAATACGATTAATAATGCCAATGAAGTTAATGCTATTTTCCCAAATATAAATGGTAATGAAATAAACGAAAAAACTTTAGCTTCTGCTTTTTTAACAAAATCCTTTGATCCTGAATATAGAAAAACAAATAAATTAATTAACTCATATGTCGATACTTTTTCTTCAGCATTTAATTTTTCTGAAGTTATTATTCCAGCCAAACAAGATGCAAATAGCGCTGCCTTGAGTTGAGAAATAACAAAAAAAGATTTAGTTGACTTGTTGTTATATCGTGTTTTAGATAATGTCGACAATAATTTGAATGTAAAACAAAACATTGAATTAATCACTTCTTTTGAAGGCGCATTAGGAAAAACGTCGCAACAAAATGAAAATGACAAATTATTATTAAATACATTAAATAGTCAAATTAATGTTCAAAATGTTTTAGGTGCAAAACCTTTAAGTAATATTTTTGAAATTTTTAAAAATGAAGAAATATCTTATGCTAATGGTTTTTTAAGTAATTTATACAAAGCTAAAGATGTGCCGAATTTATTTGCCGAATTACTAGAAAAAATTAAGGGTGTATTATTTAATGATGTTAACAAAGAAGTTTATATGCCTTCTTCAGCATCTTTGAGTACTAAAAAAATAAATGAAATTGAAAAAATTAATGTTAATTTAGAAAACGAAATTAACAAACTATCAGATGATCAAGTTAAATCATTAGTTGGGCAAGTATTTAGAGATGTTTTTGCAACTTCGCAAACTGATTTTAGAACTAAAACAATTTATAAAATTGCTGAAAATAAGTATGTATTTTTATCTTCAAAAGGTGTGCATTTTGTTGTGCTACAAAAATTGGAAAATTTAAATCAATTTAATGAAGTAATTCGTCAACAATTGCAATTAGAAGCTAATTCAAAAATTGATAAATCAATTAAACCTTCAACCGATATTAGCAAAACATTTAGTTATATTAATGGTGAAGATATGATTTTTGCACAAATGATTAAAGATGTTGAGTTCCAAAATTATTTAAAAGAAAAATTAGCTAAAAATAGTAGTGATGATAAAAAACTTGAACTGATTAATTCATTAACAAAAATTGGCCAAAGAATTCAAGATAACTTTTACATCAACGCTTCACTTGAGTCACAGCAAAAAATTAATGCTTACTTAAACCAAACAATTGATAATAACATCAATTCGGATTATGAATTTAATAAGTCTATTGCTGATTTTTCAATTTCTGGGTCAAACAATTCCAAACCAATGGCTGTGGCAATTTATGAAGCAATTAGAAAGCTAGGAGGGAAATAATTATGTTTAAAAATAAATTTAAAAAATTATTAGTGATTGCCTCTCCTGCTGTTTTATCTGTTTCACTTGTGGCTTGTGCTGCAACAGTTAATTCTGATAATAAAAATATTCAAGACAAAATTTTGCTACAACATGGTGAAAAAGTTAGCAATAATGAATACTTAAATTCTATTTTAACTTATCAATATCGCGAAATTTTAGGTAGTGATAGTGTTGATCAAGCTTTAGAAAATGCTAATTCTACTTTTTTTAATGAAGCATGAGAAGCTTTTGATTTTTATCAATCTCAACAACTACAAAATGACCCTTTCTTTTTTATTAAATTAATCAATGCTTGATCTAGCCAAGGATTCTTAAGTCAAGATGGAACCCCTGATTCAAATATCAATGCAACACAACAATTGAATGTTGAATCCAATCAACCACTAAATAAAATGCAATTAGTTTTAATTTCTAAAAATTTAGATACTGGTATAAAAGAATTGCTTAAAAAGATGTTGATCACAAAACAATATTTATTAAATTCAACTAAAGAAAATATTGAAAAATCAAAAGAATACACCGAAAACAAAGATAAAGATGAATATAAATACATTTCAACTGATAGTAAAGATTTTTTCTTATTGGCTCAAGTTTTAAAAAATCGTATTTTACAAAAATGAGAATTTAATACTGACAAATTAAGCGCACTAGCATCTTATGGTTCCTTCAAAATTAAAGATGGTTCAGGCTTTAATTTATTGTCAGAAAATAAATTATCATTAGTAAGACAAAAAGTTGTGCCGCAAAATGCATTACAAACATCTGATGATCTAAATACTAATCAACTATTTTCATACAAAGGTTTACAAATTAATCAAACTGGAAATGCTGATTTAAATTTTGCTGTGAGTTATTTAAGATCACAAGACACTACTAAATCAGGTTTTGTAGATAATAATACCTCAAAAATTTATTCACAAAGACAACTAACAAATGCTGCATTTTGAAAAGGTAAAAAAACTGCAATTCCAAAATTAAATGATTCAGCAAAATCTAAAAATCGCTTTGAAATTAAAGTTACAGATTTTACTTTTGAAGATCAATCTGATTTAAATTTTGAAGTAGTAGGAATTTATCCCGACGAAACTAGAGAAAGAACATTAGAAATTATTATTAATGCTACTGATAAAAATAATCAGCAAAATAACTTTGTATATAGAGTTAAAGTAGTGTGATTTACAGAAGCTGATAAAGCAACCCAATATACACCAAGTAATGGTAAAGAAATTAATATTCCAAGTGAATTAAATGTATTAACAAGTGACAAAAAACAAGTTCAAATGGCTTATGTTAATAAAATTACTCCATTAGCAACTTTTGTTAAAGTAAGTGAAGATAAAAAAACAGCTAATATTTACTTTAGTTTTGAAAAAACTCCTTGAAATACTGATTTACAAAAAACAAAATTAGCATTTAGTTTGTATAATATTAATGATTCATTTTACAATGCTGCTGTTGAATTTTACAAAAGCCTAGGATTTGAATTAGAAAAAAAATACCCTGATATTGCTAAATAATTTTAAAAGGAGTCACAATGGAAAAAACAATTTTTCAAAAAATTATTGATCGAGAAATTCCTTCAGAAATCATTTACGAGGATGATAAAGTAATTGCTATTAAGGATATTAAACCAGTTAGAGAAGGACATTTCTTAGTAATTCCAAAAAATCACTCTACTAATTTAATTGATATTGAAGAGCAAGATTTTTTATACACTATGTCAAAAGCTAGAGAATTAGCTTTAAAGATTATTAAGGATATGGGAGTTGCTGGTTTTAATTTAGTTGTTAATAATCATGCTGATGCTGGACAAGAAGTTTTTCACACCCACATTCATATTGTTCCTAGTCATAAAAAATAATTATTTGACTTAATTGTTTATTCATTTTTAAAAATCGCAAGAATTGCGATTTTTTTTATATTAAAAAAAATTAAAAATTTAATAAAATGTTAAAAAACAACAGTTTTTGCGCTTTTTTAAAAAATATAAAAATTTTTTTTCTCAAAATAAGTAGTTTTTAACGATATATAAATGTAGAGAATAAAAAAATACTTAGTTTGCTCTACATTTATTTTATAGATATATTATCAAAAAATAATTATTTAAGGAGTTGATAATGACTAAAAATTTAAATAAAATTAAGCCTGGTAATATTTCAAAAAACCAAGCTAATAAATTTGTTAAAAATTCAGAAAATATTCACTATAATTTAGTCGAAGTGGAAGTTGTAAATGGAAAACTAAATGGTTTATACTATGTTAAATTTGAAGGATATTCAGAGATGGAAAAAGACGAGAAAAACACCGAAATTAAAGAGCTAAAAGAATTAGTTTTAGGCTTAGTTGGCCAAATTAATAATTTTACAACTTATGTTGAAAATCGTTTTGCATTACAAGATGCAAGAGATGCTGAGCGTGATCGTAAAGATGAAGAATTTAGACAATATGTTATTACTAGATTAGATGCTCAAGATAAAAAGATTGATCAAATTCAAGCAACTCAAATTGAGCACGGTAAACGCTTAGATAGAATTGAATCTGATATTACAGATATTAAAGAGAGACTAACAAATCTTGAAGGGCGTGTTACAGTGCTTGAATCATATCATCAACAAATTAAAAACTAACTATTTTATAATTTAAAGCTTTCATGAAGTTATTATTTGAATTCTATGAATTACGAATAATTTTATCTTTAAATATTTAATACTAAAATTAAATAATTTATTATTTTAAAAAATGCACCTGAATAAACTAGGACAAAAAAAGTAACCTTTTTTTAATTAATGTATGCTCCTCAGGACTCCTGAGGAGTTTTTCAACCTAAAATTGATTGAATTCTCTCATTATTATATCAATCAATGTATCTACTAATTTCATTTTCAAGATCTTGAAAAGTGATTGTAGAAATATTTATAAAATTCAATCATTCAGATTTTATGCAAGAAAAAAAATATTCTATTTCACGATTATCTAATGAATTGCCAATTCTTGACATTGATAAAACTGCATTTTTTCTTTTAGCCATTTCAGCAAAACCTTCTGTTGAATATTGTGAACCATGATCAGAGTGCAATACTCAACTTTGATTATTAAAATCAATTTCATTATGATGTTGTAAAATAAAATCGGCGTTATTTAGTATACTCAATTTTCAAGAAATAATTTTCTTAGTTTTATGATGAATTGCTGCTGATAAATAAACATGATTTCCTTTAACATCTTTTGGAGCAGAAATGTAGGTTACGTCGGTTGCAACAATATTTCTATTTAAAACATCATTGTAATCTCTTTGCACTAAATTAGAAATTTTGACATTAGTATTTTTAATTTCTCTAGCTTTTGTTTTTTGTCTAACTTTACAAAATAACCCTAATTTCTTCATTTTTCTGCCTAAAGTGCGAGGATTTATAAAGATTTTATATTCTTTTTTAATATAAAAAGAGAGTTTTTCTCTACCATAAATACCTTTATTTTTGTTAAAAGCTTCAATGATAATTTTGTCAAGTGGATCTTCCTTGGATTTATTTTCATTAAATTTTTGTTCATATTTATATATTCCTGATTTTGATAATTGAAAAAATTTTACCTTTGTGACTTGTTTAACATCTAATGATTTAGCTTCTTTGTTTTTATCATTTTTAGATTTTTCATCAGTAATTTGTTTATATCTTTTAAAAAAATTAAACTTTTCTCAATCTTCCAATTCATTATAAATTTTTCATAATTCCGCATCGGTAAGTGGCTTAGGTTTTCTACCTACACCTTTATTTTTCTTAGGTGCTTTACCTGATTTTGATTTTAATATTTCCATATCATTAGAAATTTTAAACCTAAAATACTTTTCTCGAAAAAGTCTTTTTGTATTTTTACTATTTTTCTTATTAAATTTAGAACAATATCATTCTCAAAAAGTTTGTAAAGAAAGGTCACTTTTCTCATAAATTTCAAATGCTTCTAATCATTCGTTCAGTTTTAACTGTTTTGCCATAAAAAAATAAACCCCCAAGTTTCAGCCGCCCCAATATTGGGGCGGACTTTATAACTTCTAAGGTTTACTTTTTTTGTCCAGGTTTAGAAAAGTGCATTTTTGTTTATTTTGTTTTAAATATTAGGATTTAAAATTATCAAATTTTAATACGTTTTTCTTTTGGTAAAAACATTTCATCGCCTTCAACGACGTCATAGATATCATAAAATAAATCACAGTTTTTAATTTGAACATTTGCACGGGCTTCAGCTGGAGCATGAACATCTGTTTTTAATAATAATTCCTTATATTCTTTATGAGCTTTTTGTCTTCAAGCTTCAGCCCAGCTTACTAAGAATTTTTTAGCATCAAAATCATTTCTTTTTTGAGCTGCTTCCAATGCACATGCAAAGCCACCAGTATCAGCAATGTTTTCACTAACTGTTAATTTTCCATTAACATTGCCAATTTCGGTTTTGTAATCATTATATAACTCAATAATTGCTTCTTGTTTTTCTTTAAATCTAGCTTCATCTTCTTTTGTTCATCAATTATTCATTCTCCCATTTTCATCAAAACGAGCTCCATTGTTGTCAAAAGCATGAGAAATCTCATGAGCAATAACTGCCCCAATTGCACCAAAATTAGCTGAAGCATTTCGTTCAATACTATAAAAAGGCAAATTCAAAATTGCTGCTGGAAAAACAATTTGATTTTTCATTGGGTGGAAGTAAGCGTTAACGGTAGCAGCTGACATTGATCAATAGTTCGGATTTTCTTCTTTTAAATATAGACTATCATTGTAATCTTGAATTGCTTTACTAAAATTAATATTATTTGTTACTAAATCTCCTCCATTTTGGTAAGAAATAGTATTAAATTGATTGTAATAAGGTTCCATCTCATCCGGGTAACCGATCATTGGTTTTAATTTTGAAAGCTTTAGAAGTGCTTTTTGCTTTGTTGTTTCTGATAATCAAGTATTTTCTTCTAATCTTGTTTTGTAAACTCCGATCATTTCATGAATCATATTAACAACATCTTGTTTTGCAACTTCTCCAAAATAAGTTTTTCCATAATAAATACCTAATGGAGCTGAAAAAAAACTTTTCGCTAAATTAAAGCAATGTTTTTCAAAGCTTTGTGTTTCAACTGTACCAGTAACTGCTCTACTAAATTCTGATGCTTTAATTCTAGTTTCATCACTTAATAAATGTGCAAATGCCAATAATGTTTTAATAAATAATAAACTTTTAAAATTTTCAAAAGTTTCAGCATTGTATAGTTTATCCAATGATTCTAAAAAGCGTTTATTAGAAACGATAATTTCTTTAACTGGTTGTTTTGCAATTTCTGCTGCAAGGGCTGAAATATCAAAATAATTATTTTTTGGTAAATCAGCTATTTTAATAGGGTTATAACGTTTTGTATAATCGGCTTTTTCCACTGATGTTAAAACAAAATCTTTTAATAGGTTGTCAAATTTTAAGGCTTTGTCAACCATTTCATTTGCATCCAACTCATCCATTCCATAATCTTTTAGTAATCCAATAACCATGTTTTTATAAACAACTAAAAGTTTATCACCGTTTTCTGTCCCATAAAAATCAGTTGAAGGTAAAATGGTTCCTGGTTCAGTCATTCACATTGTTTGAGTTTTTGGATCTAAAAAATCTTCAGAAACATACAAGAAAAATGGTGCAAAGCTTCAAATGTGACGCATCGAATACATAGCTGCAGCAACGTCTTTAAAACATTTTAAGTCTTGAATTTGATTTAAATATTTCACAACTGGTTGAAATCCCAATTCTGCTCTTTTAGTCTTATCCATAGCTAATTTATACATTTCAACATAATTTTTTATCAATTCATCAGACGGTACAGCTTGTTTACCATTTGCTCAATCAGCTGATAAATTCATTAATAATTTTTCAATATTAATATCTAGTTCTCCAAACCCTGAAATTGAAGAACGATCACCGGGAATTTGAGCTTGTTTTAATCACTCTTGATTAATATATCTATAAAAATCTTTTTTATACATTTTATCTGTCATTTAAATTCACTTCCTTATAGTTCGCTTACTAGCAAACAAAAATTAATTGTATAAATTTTAATGTAAATTTTTAAACTTTGATAATAAAAAACTTTTTTGTTATTTATATAAAGCTAAAAACAATTTTGTGTTGCTATAATTAATTCATAAAAATTAAAAAAGTACTAAGAAAGTTAAAAAATGAAATTTAACAAATTTCCTCTTCCTGTTGTTCCTCAAGAAATCGCTTTAAAGTTAAAACAAAATCTTAAAAAAGTGTATAAACATAAAGCTGATCGAAACAAAAAAGGCGTTTATGCAATTAAAATTGAAAATTGAATTTATGTTGGTAGTGTAAATAATAAAAGTGGTTTTGGTAGACATTTTAAAAAACATTTAAGTGATTTAGAAAAGTTAAATAGTTTATATCCCGAAAAAATTTATTTGGAAAAAATAGTAGATTACAATAAAAAATTTTTATTTAAAATTTTTGTAGGTCTAGCAACTAAGGGTTATGAAATAAGTGATTTAAAATTTTATTTACTAGATGCTCGCGATGAAATTTATGAAGAATGGCAAATTCAAAAAATTGAAAAATATTGAATTGAGCAGTTTCAATCCAACTATTATGGATTTAATGAGCCATTTTTAACAACTTTTTATATTGAAAATAACATGCAAATTTATGAATTAATAAACATTTTAAATAAAAATCTACCTTTAATAACAAAAATTAAAAAAGATTTTTTTGATAGCATAGATCAAGCATTAATCTTCTTTGATTGAATCAAAGAAAATCCTAAATTATTAAAATACTTTTGAATTAGTTTTAATTTTTTAAACTTATGAATTTTCTCTCATGACATTATTTAAATTATGTATTATTCGCAAAATTTAGAAATTGTTAAAAAAATTAAATTTTTCCAAAATTATTTTGATAATTATCCAGAAAAACTGATTCCTGATTTTGATAAAATTGTTAAATAAAAAAATA
>NZ_JBSWZS010000009.1:0-53603 GCF_054170725.1 Mycoplasma pogonae
TCAAGGCTGACAATATCAAATGAAAAAATATCAAAATGCTTTAGAAGAAAAAGGGATTATTCAATCAATGTCAAGAAAAGGGAATTGCTTAGATAATTCAATTATGGAAAACTTTTTTGGAATCCTAAAAAGAGAAATGTTTTATGGACATGAACATGAATTTGAGGATATTGAAGATTTAATTAAAGCAATAGAAAACTACATTGAATATTATAATAACCAAAGGATATCAATTAGATTAAATAAAATGACCCCTGCAGAATTCAGGGATCATTCAAATACTTAAAATTTATAAGTCCAACTTTTGGGGCGCATAGCAAAACTCATAATAAAAAAATAGAAAAAACAAATAAAAATATAAAAAAATATATTAATACATTTTTAGCATTTTTATCTGTGATTCTTCCGGCATTAATTGCAGTTTTTTCATTAATTCAATTAGGTAAAGAAGTAGAAGTCTGACAAATATTTTTAGCTGCCTTAGGGTTAATTGTTGCAGTTTTTGGGTTAGTTATGCTAACTTTTTGACTTTACAATAAAGAAACAAAAAAATAAAAATATTATCATATAAAGTAAAAATAAACTAGGGTAAAAAGTGAACCATAAAAGATTAAACACGCCTGAATATTGAGGCGGGCGAAACTTGGAGGTTCACTTTTTTTGTCCTAGTTTAAAACCTCATTATGAGGTTTTTCATTTATTAATTTTTTAAACTACACAAGATTCACATTCATCATATTTTTCACTATCTTCTAAAATGTCTTGCCTTACCCGAACATAATAAATTGAAGAACATCCTTGTTTGAAAGCATTAATATAAGCTCTATTTAAATCACGAGTTGTTGCAGTGTCTTTCATAAATAAAGTTAGCGAAATTGCTTGATCGACATGTTGCTGTGCAGCAGCTGCAATGTTAATAATTGGATCCGGCCCTAATTCATAAGCGCCTTCTGCATAATATCCCATATTATCTCAATTAATTTTATAAGCCGGAACATAAACTCTTCCTAATTTCCCCTCTTTACGCACTTCAACTGGTGCTACAACCGGTTGTAAGCTTGGGGTACATGAACTTAAGTAACTAATTGAACCCGTTGGAGCAACTGCCATAAGATGTGAATTAGCTAAACCGGTTTTTTTAATTTCTTCAACAAGCTTAATTCAATCTTGTTGTGTTGGAATTTCAACATTGTACTGTTTAAATAAAGTTTTAATTTTTTCGGTTGCAAAAGTTCATTTATCTGGTGCTACTTTTGTGTATTTATCAAAGTAACTTCCATCAGCATAAGTTGATTTATTAAAGTTGGCATAAACTCCAACTTTTTTAGCTAATTCATTTGATGAACGGTAGGCATGATAAGCTACAGTATAGAAAAACATATTTGTGAAATCAACTGCTTCTGGTGAATTATAAAAAATGTGATTTGTTGCTAAAAATCCATGTAAATTCATTGCTCCTAATCCAATAGCGTGATTTAAACGATTTCCTTTTTCAATTGAAGGCGAAGAAGAGATATCTGTATATCTCGAAATTCTATCAAGCGCATAAACAGAATCCTCAATTAATTCACCAAATTCTGCGCCACTTTCCATAGCTTTTGCTATATTTAAACTTCCTAAATTACAGCAAATATCTTCTCCTGTTTTAGTAAAACTTAAATCTGTTGAATATTCTGAAGGTGTTGAAACTTGCACAATTTCACTACATAAATTTGACATCACAATTCTTCCGTAAGGATGAGGATTTCTTTTATTAACTGTGTCATCAAATAATAAATATGGGTATCCACTTTCAAAGTGTAATTCTGCAATTGTTTGAAATAATTTTCGAGCATTAATTCAAGTTTTTTTAATTTTTGGGTTGTTGACTAAATTGTAATATTCTTCAGTAATTGAAATATCACTCATTGCTTTTTTGTATTCTTTTTCTACATCATAAGGACTAAAAAGTGCCATATCTTCATTATTTTTAGCTAATTGAAAAGTAATATCAGGAATTACAACTCCTAAAGATAAAGATTTAATACGAATTTTTTCATCAGCATTTTCACGTTTAGTATCTAAAAAAGTCATAATTTCAGGGTGGTGAACATTTAAATAAACGGCTCCAGCACCTTGTCTTTGACCTAATTGATTTGCATAAGAAAATGAATCTTCTAAAATTTTCATAACAGGAACAATTCCTGTGGCTTGATTTTCAATTTTCTTAATTGGGGCACCAAATTCACGTAAGTTAGTTAAACATAACGCTACTCCACCACCACGTTTTGAAAGTTGTAATGATGTTGTAACTGCTCTACCAATTGATTCCATGTTGTCTTCAATTCTTAATAGATAGCAAGAAATAAATTCTCCACGTTGTTTTTTACCGGCATTTAAAAAAGTTGGTGTGGCAGGTTGGTAGCGTCCTAACATAATTTGTTTTAAAACTTTTTGAGCTTTATCGAATTCACCTTGAGCTAAAAATAAAGCATTCATCACACAGCGATCTTCAAAATTTTCTAAATACTGCGAATCATCAAACGATTTTAAAGCATAAGCATTATAAAACTTTAAAACTCCCATAAAGCTTGGAAAAGTATGGTTGTAGCTTTTGGCTTGATTTCAAATTTCTTTTAATTGCTTATCTGAATATTTATTTAAAACATTTTGGTCATAGTAATCATTTTCAACTAGATATGCTAGTTTTTCTTTTAATGTTTCAAAACGTTTTAAACGCGGTAAAACATGATTATGTAAATATTTATCCACTGCTTCTAAATCTAATTTTAGATTATTTTCATCAGCTAAAAACATTTTAGCTTTAGCATTTAATGCAATGTATTCATCATTACCAAATTGGCTTTCAGTTGTGTTTTTTACTAAATCTTTTTCTTTCATTTTGAGCTCACTCTCTTGATTATTATGCTTCTTTTGCTCAGAATTTTTTTAAAATGTTCTGAATATTTTCAACATCAGCTTGTGTTCCTAATAATTCAAATTGGAATAAAAGCGGAACGTTTAATTTTTTTGATAGAATTGGTCCGGCAATTGCAAAAGTATTGCCAAAATTAGTATTGCCAGAAGCAATTACTCCCCGGCACAATTCACGGTTGTTTTTATTATTTAAAAATTTAATTACTTGCTTTGGTACAGCACCAGAAGTGTGCTCGCCACCACCGCTATAAGTTGGCACAATTAAGACATATTCTTTATTAACTTTTAAATCTTGGTCAATATCATAAGGGATTCGCGCATTTTCAAATCCTAATTTTTGGATAAAACGATGTGTATTATTTGAAATTGAAGAAAAATAAACTACAAATATTTCTCCAGAAGGTTTTATAACTTGATCATCACTAATTTTAATAACATCATGATGCATTAGAATTCTCAATCCTCATCTTCGGTTTCTTCAGTTACACCCATAATATATGAAGAACCATTACCTGAAAAGAAATCGTGATTTTCATCAGCGCGAGCTGAAAGTTGAGCAAAAATTTCTGGTTGAATTCTTGTTTCTTCTTCAGTAAAAGGTGAATCATAACCTAAATTTTGTAAGAATTTTCCAGCATTGTAGACACTAAAACGAATTGCATCTTCAGCAATTCCGAAGCCATCATATAACTCATACAAATAAGCTTTTTCTAGATCAATTAATTTGTATAACAAGTCAAAAACAAATTCTTTCATTTCTGCTTGTTCTTCGGGGCTTAATTTTTCAACCTTTTTTTGGAACTTATAGCCACTATAATAGTTATGAATGACTTTATCACGCAAGATCAATCTTATAATGTCAGAAGTATTCGGTAATTTTCCTCTAGCTGATAAATAAAACGGCAAGTAGAATCCACCATATAACAAAAATCCTGGCATTAAAGCTGCAGCAACTTTAGATTTTAAGGAATTTTTTTCAACATAGTAAGGAATTAAAACATTTGCTCTTTCTTGCAATGTTTTAGTATTAATTACTCATTCATGAGCTTCTTCAATTTGTTCACTTGAACATAATGTTGAAAAAATTGTTCCATATGAACGGGCATGTACTGCCACCATAAAGGCAAAATTAGTGTAAATAACTTGTTCATGATCAGTTAGTGAAAATGGGATTTGAGCTACATCTCCTACAGTTGCTTGCACCGTATCTAACAAAGTTAGTCCAGTAAAAGTTCTTGTAATTAACTGTTGTCATTCAGGAGTTAATGTTTTTCAAGACATTAAATCATTTGATACAGGAATTTTTTCTGGTAATCAAAAGTTTTGCGTAATTCGGTTTCAAACTTCTAAATCTTTAGGATCATTAATTACGTTTCAATTAACTGAACGCATTTTACCTTTAAAGCCATTTAAAGCATATTCTAGTGGGGAAACAGATTCATTATAGTATTGATTTTTAACTTTAGACATTAGTGCTCCTTTGATAAAAATTAAGTTTGGCTTTTTATTATACTATTTTTAAAAACTAAAAAAACAAAATATAACACTTGTATAACAGTTTATTTTTTAGCTGTTTTTTTAGTTTGTTAAATTAATATATAACATTTTTAAAATTCATAAAGCAAAAAGTTTTTTTGTTGCAAAATTTTCAGTTTTATTCAAATAAAAAGCTACTAATTAACCAGAAGTTCCTAATAAAATTTTATAAATTTGAATTCTTAATAATATTTTCTCTTTTATTTTATAGTGATGCTAAACACATATATTTAATTGTAAATATTTAAAATATTATTTGGCAGTTTTAATAAAAAACACATTCATTAGTTTATTTAAAAACTTTTGAATGTGTTTTTTTATTTAATCATTATCTTTGAAATTTTATTTCAAATATTGATCAATATTTTCAATTGAAACTACAACTGTGGCGGCATCTACTTTATTTAGTATTTCTTTACCATTTAAAATATCAAGCACACTTTCTACAGCAATTTTGCCCATTAATGCTGGTTGTTGAATAACCGTTGCTGCCATTTTGCCCTCTTTAATTAGTTTTAAAGCATCCTCTGTTCCATCAAATCCTAAAACATAATATTTTAGTGGTTTGGGATCATAGGGCTTGGTATTAATTGCTTCATATTTTTTAGCTTCAATAGCATTGATAGCACCAACAGCCATTTCATCATTATCAGCAAAAATTATATTAAATGCTTCAGAGTCTGAAGATAAAATGGTTCCAGTTTTTTCAATTGCTTGTGCCCGATTAAAGTTAGCAATTTGATTTCTCCAGTAAGGTTTTCCAAATCCTTGCTCAAAACCAGCTTTTCTATCAATTGCAGCTTGTGCTCCAGCTACTCCTTCAAGGTGAAAAACATTTGAATTTTCTGAACCAACATATGTTTTTTTAAATCATTCAGCAATATCTTTAGCGCCTAAAACATTATTAGAAGCAATTGTTTGGTTAATTTTAACATCATCCCCTGAAATGACGCGGTCAACAGCAATTACTGGGATATTTTTTGACACAGCATCTTTTAACCCGCCATTTCAAGCTGTTTGTGAATTAATTACATTAATAATGATCGCTTTTGAATTAAGTGCAATTGCATTTTTAATATTTTCAGTTTGCTTATTATCATCTTCTTGTGAATCTAAAACATTTAGTTCATATTCGTTATTATCTGCCAATTCTTTTCTAGCAGCATTTTCAATACTATTAAAAAATGGGTTAGTTCTTGTTGATAAAATTAATGAAATTACTTGCTTTTGTTGTGGTCGATTTGCAATAGCGATACCCGCCCCAATTCCTGTAATAATGGATAAAAAAGCTATTACAAATAAACCGCTTTTTCAAAATTTATTTCATGATTGACTAAGTCTAATTTTTAGCATTAGTACCCACGCACCCTAGTTAAAATATTTACAAATTTACTTTTTACATTAAATTGATTATCAAATAATACAGCAAGCAAAATAATTACCCCACGAAATACAAGTTGCATATTTGAATCAACTCTTAAGAAAACAAGAGCATTATTAAGAATGCTAATTAATAATCAACCAATAATTGTTTTGCCAATACTTCCTTTACCGCCACTTAGTGAGGTTCCTCCTAAAACTACTGCAGCAATTGCAGAAAGCTCATACCCAACACCAGTTTGTGGTTCAATAGATTTAACATTTCCAATGTATCCTAGCGAAGCTAGAAATATCATTAATCCAGAAATGCCAAATACACTTGTGATAATTAGTTTAGTTTTAATCCCGCTTGCTTTTGATGCAACTTTATTTGTTCCTGTTGCATAAACATATCTTCCAAATTTTGTTCATTTTAAAATAAACATTAAAATTAAAGTCACAATTATAAAGATAAATACCATTGAAGGAATTGCTAAAATTGTGCCATTACCTAAAAAATTAATAAATTCATTTCCTCTTATTGAAACTGGCTTTCCTTCTAAAACAACATTTAAAATCCCTCTAAATACTAATAAACCAACAAGAGTTACAATAAATGATTGTAATTTGCCATAAGAACTTAAAAATCCCATTGCTAAACTTAAGGCCAACGCAATTATTAACCCTATAATTAATGACAATCCCAATGATAATTCATTAGTTGTATGTAAGTATAATGCTATACCACCCGAAAGTGCCATTGTTGATCCAACAGATAAATCAATTGACCCTGTTAAAATAATGAATGTCATTCCAATAGCAAGTAAACCAACAACAACATTTTGTTGCAAGATATTATTTAATCAGTTTTCTAAGTAAAAAAACCTTGGATAAATTGAACCCACAATTAAGGCAAAAATTAAAATTAAGAAAATTAGTTTATTTTTAAATATTCAATTTAAAAGCGAATTATCTACTTTTTTATAAAAAGCAATATTTTTAAAATTATTTAAATAATTTGAAGTTTTTACTGGTTGTAAAAGTTTATTTTCTGTTTTTTGATGTTGTAATTTTAGTTTATTTTCTAAACCATCATATTTGTGATTTATTAATAATAATTGTTTTGAAAAAATTAGTGAATCTTGTTTTTTGATGGCATTAATTTCTTCTGTTTTTTGATTATGTAAATCTTGCAAAGCTTTTTGATATTGCTCATTATTTTGTGCTATTTCTAATTTTAAATTTTTATATTTAATGTTTTGTTGCTGCAAAATTTGCTCATTTTTTTCAGTGATTTTTTGAGCTAATTGTATTTCTTTGTTTTGAGCATATTTTTCAAAAATTATAATTTGTTGCTTAATTTTTTGACTATAATTTTGCAACTTAGTTTCTAAAATTTTTTCCTGTTGTACTAGTTTAGTTTTTAGTTTTTCAGCTTTAGTTTTATAACTTAATGTAGTTTCAGCAATTGCACTTTTTGTTTGATTATCTAAAAGCATTTTAGCTTGAATATCAATTATTTTATTTTCTAAATTGTTAATCTTGTTTTTTAAATAATTGTTTTTGTCTTGATATAAAACTGCTCTTTTACGAACTTTATCCAGATGTTTTTCAATTGTGATTTGATTTTCGAATTTTAAATCTTTTAGGCGTTCTTCATTTTCATGAATTGGCTTATAAATTAAATTATCAATATAATCTAATGATTTACTCATTTGCACCTTCCCTTAAACCTAATGCATAATTCATAATTTGCTTTTGATTTAATTTTTCTTTTGTATCTACTTCTATTTTTCCTTCGTGCATAACTATTAAACGATCAGCTATCCCAATGATTTCTGGTAAATCAGATGAAATTACAACAACAGCTTTTCCAGAATTTTTCAATTGCTCAATAATTTCATAAATTTCTCTTCTAGCGCCTACATCCACTCCGCGTGTTGGTTCATCAAAAATAATTATTTGAGGGTCTGAAAGTAATGCTTTTGAAATTGCTACTTTTTGCTGATTACCACCAGAAAGGTTTTTAACAAGTTGATTTAAAGAATTTCTTTTTACTCGTAATTGATTATTAATATTTTCATTAACTATTTGTTCACGATTAGGATAAATAAACAATCCTTTAGCTAAACTTATTTTATCAATTGCAGAAATTGAGTCATTAAAACTAATTGATTTTTCTAAAAATAGTCCTTCTTGCTTACGATCTTCGGAAATGTAGTAGATATGGTTTTTAATTGCTTCACTTGGAGAATTAAAAACTATTTTTTTATTATTTAAATAAATCGATCCTGAAGTTATAGGTTCGTATCCTAAAAGTGCTTTAAATAATTCAGTTCTTTTAGCTCCTACCAATCCGGCAAATCCCAAAATTTCATGAGTGTTAATTTCAAAATTAATATTTTTAACATTTTTATTATTTAAGTTTTGAATTTTCAAAATTGGAATTTTTTCAAAAGTGTTATTTTTTAATGGAAATTGACTTTCCAATTTTCTTCCAACCATCAACTCAATTATTTCGGAATTTGTAGTTTGTAAATAAGACATTTCTTGGATATATTTCCCATCTCGATAAACAGTTATGTAATCACCAATTTTTTCTAATTCTTCCATTCTGTGGGTAATATAAAGAATTGCAATTTTTTCTTTTTTTAATTTTTCAATAATTTCAAAAAACTTAATTGTTTCCTTTAATCCAATTGAGGAAGTAGGTTCATCAAAAATAATTACTTTCGATTTTTGTGATAAGGCTTTAGCAATTTCAACAATTTGTTTTTCTGCAATGGTTAATTTTTCAGCTTTTGTTCTAACATCTAATTTGGGATCAAGTTGATTAATAATTTCTTGAGCTAAATTATTAATTTCTGAATAATTGATGATCCCGAATTTATTAGTTTTTTCACGCCCTAAAAAAATATTTTCTGCAATTGTCAAAGTATCAACTAATTTAATTTCTTGATGCACAATTGCGACTCCCATTTTTTGAAATTCTTTAATTCCTTGAGCTGTAACTTTTTTGCCTTCGAAAAATATTTCTCCTTGATCTGGGGCTAAATTACCAGAAATAATATTCATGATAGTTGATTTACCAGCTCCGTTTTCGCCCATCAAAATATTAGCTTTACCAGCATAAGCTCTGATTTCTACTTTATCTAAGGCCAAAACTTTGCCAAAAGCTTTTTTAATGTTTTTAGCTTCTAAAATAACATTCATTAGAAATTAACTCCAGCAACTAAAATTGCATTAGCATAAGGTGTTGTTTCGCCAGTTCTAATAAAAGCTTTTGCTTTTTTAGTTTGTGTTTTAAAATTTTCGTGATTTATTTTTTCTAGCTTGATTTCAGGATAATCCTGTAATGCTTCTTTCATTTCATTAAAAATGCGGTTTGAATCATTTGAATGATTAAACATTTCACTAGCTACAACAATTTTTTCAACTGCCATGTATTCCACAACAGCTTGAAAAACATCAATAAATTCAGGAATTCCCGGAATTAATGATAAATCAATAATTTGAGGGTTATTATCTTTAGGAATTGGTAATCCAGCATCGCAAATAACAATTTCATCAAAATGCCCCAATTGCGCAATTAAGTGATTAATTGCTGGATTTAAAATAAAGTTTGGATATCTAAACATTTTTTATAACCTCCTCATAAATTGGAATTGATGTTGCAGCACCTTGGCGAGTTATTGAAATGCTTGCTGCACTAATTCCAAACTTAATTGCTTCTTCTAGTGTAGATCCAAGTGATATTTGTGATAAAAATCCACCAATAAAACTATCACCAGCACCAGTTGTATCAACTACATTAACATTCTTTTTAGCAGGCACGTTAACTAATTGTTTTTCTGAATTAATATAGTAAACGCCTTTAGCTCCAAAAGTTACAATTAAATTTGTGTGCGGGTGTGTTTTTTGAGTTTCTAAAAGTAACTGATGAATTTCTTCTTCACTACCCACAGGCTCCCGATCAAAGATTGTTGCTAATTCTGTTTCATTTGGAATTATGTAATCGCATAATTGCAAAATTTCATCAGGAATTTTTTTAGCAGGAGCGGGATTTAAAATCACTTTTTTACCATATTGTTTTGCTAACTGAATTAAATCAAAAACAAATTCATGATTAATTTCTAATTGAAATAGTAAATAATCATAGGGTTTAATAATTTCTACTCATTTATTTCAATCTTGATTGACAAAATCGTGGTTAGCTCCTGGCATCAACACAATTGTATTTTCGCCATTAGCTGAAACATAAATGGAAGCAATTCCAGTTACATTATTAGTTTGTTCGATGTGATTAATATCAATACCGTGTTTTTGCAATTCAGTTAAAGCAAAATTGGCTTCTTGGTCTTTTCCTACTTTGCCGATGAAATCAACTGTTGCATTAAGTTTTTTTAACGCAATTGCTTGATTAGATCCTTTACCACCCAAAAAAGTTTTTTTATTAGACGAATAAATAGTTTCCCCATTTTTTGGAAAGTTTTTCATTTGCAAAACTTGATCTACATTAACTGACCCAACAACTAAAATTTTTGATTGCATAATTTCACCTCATATTAAATTTATATAAGTAAATTATTATGATTTTTGTGCAAAATTTAAACTTAAAGAAAAAAAATAACATTTTTTATTTTTAAAATGTTATTTTTTTTCTTTTGTATTTCATTCATTAATTGTGGTTTTACATTCTTTAAAATTAAGTTTAACTTTTAAATATTCAACAATTACATCAATGATATAGTGCTGAGAAATAGAGTTATTAATTGAATTATTAACTCAAATGTCATTTATTTCATAGATTAAGACTCATTTATTAGTTTTAATTAATTCTGGGTTTGCAGTAATCAAAATAAAATCAATATTTTTATTTTTTAAAACATCTATTAAAAAATCAATTTCTTTACTTTTTCCTGAATGAGAAAATAAAATAAATAATTCTTGTTGTGAAAGGTGATCAATTTTTGCTAATAAATTAGAAAAATCTTGTTCTACAATTGCAGTTTTTCCAATTGATTCTAATTTTAAATTTAACAATTGACAAGAAATTAATGATTGTTTATTGCCATATAAACGAATTACTGAAGCTTCAATGATTCTTTGAATAGCATCAACAAAAATTTGATTATTCAAATTTTCAACAATTTTATTAATAGCATAAATATAAGTGTTAGTAATTTTTTGAGCAAAGTTTTTTGGCGTTTTTGATTCAACTTCTTCATTAATAAAGTTATTTGTTATAACTTTATAATGCACATAAAATTGCATGTCGCGCAATGAATTAAAGCCAATTTTTATGTAAAGCCGCGAAATAACTCCGGAAGATACTGCGCAAACATCAGCAATTTTATTAATAGAAAAATTAACAAAATCCATTGGTTTTTTGTTAATAAATTCAATGACATCTTTTTCATAGTTAGTTAAAATATTGTATTTGTCCTCAAAAAATTTCATATTTAAATTATAGTTCTTAAAAATTTTATCTATTGAAAAAACTAAAACAAAAAAATTTAACGTTTTTGAATAGTGTAAGCATCTTAGCGATTTTTGGTGGCGATTTAAAATTAATTGAATTAACTGTTTTTATATTAATTAATGTATGTTTTTATTTGTTTTAAAATCTTGATAAGTAAAGGGATATCAATAAAACTTAATTATTCTAATAGTTTTGGATATTTTAACATAATAAAAAAGCAAACTTCTCATTTTTAAGGGCTTGCTTTTTTAGTTATATTTAATTTTTATCTATTGAGAAATCAATTAAATTTTTGATTTATTTCTCTAATTTTAGAAAATAATTTTTCATAAAATATAGCTTTATTTTTATCATCATAAAAACGAGAAACATTAGCAGGAATTATAATTTTGTAATAAGGTTTTTGAAAATTTCTTTGATCTCAAATTAAAATTGGTCAATCAATGATTTTGCTTATAATAATATTTTCTTTAAAGGCAAATTCTTTTGAGTTTTCATAATAATTAACATGCTCAACTTCTGAATCATATAAATCATTAATTTTGTAATTATTTTTTAAATGCTTTTCATTTTTTTGAAATAAATTTTCAATTTCTAAATATTTTTTAGTTAGCACAAAATATTTTAAATACTTAGAATTTTCATCATTTCAAAAAGCATAAAAAGGTTTAGTAAAATTTAACTTAATGTATTTTCAACCTTTTTTGTGATAATAGTTTTGCTCTTTAATTGTTGAATCAGTGTTTATTTTACTTAAATTAAACAAAAAGTCATTGTCAATAAAATCTTCACTAATTTTTCTACAATAATTTCTTTTTAATTTTAAAAAATTAATTTGTTTTAAATTATTTTCTTTAACAAATTTATTAAATAAAATTTCAATATTAGCAAAATTATTTTTTCATTCATTGCTTTTAAAAATAATGGAATCATTATTGTAATTAATGATTGGCCAACCAAAAATTTTTTTAATAAATTTTTCAATTTTACTTGCATATAAATTTTGTGTTGAATCGAATTCACCATATACCACACTTCAATATTCGGAATTTTTAAAAAAGAATTGCGCTTTTGAGTTCACCGGCTTATTTTTGACTAAAATTAATGTTTGTTTAACTTTATCCAAGTAATACTGGGTATCAAAAAAAGGATATTCAATATTTGAAATATCATAATTATCAAAAATATTAATTTTATAAGAATCAAAACCGAAATATTCATTTTTTAAAATGTATAAGTCATAATCTTCATCGAATTCATCAAAATTCTTATATTTAGAAAATTCTTTTTCAGGAAATATTTCATAGTTATTATTAATATTTTCTAAGTTAAATTCTTTTTCATAACCATCGCATAATTGTCCTCAATCTTTTTCAGAAAAATTAAAAATTGAAACTTTATCAGCGAATGATAATTTTTCATTATTAATAATTTTTTTAGAGCCGCTTGTTTTATTTAAATAAATTTCACTAAAATTAATTTTGCTTAATTTAGTTTTAACTAAATTAGAATTATTTAAATTGGCTATTACTTTATCGAAATTTTTTTTGCTTATCATATAATCTTCTACATTTATAGACACATGTTAGTGTAATTTATATTTTAATTTATGATTATTTTACTCATTAAAAATAGTTCAAAACAACTCAAAATAATTGTTAACTTCTTTTATTTTTTGAAGCGCTTTTTCAAAAAATTTTTTAGAATCGTTTTTATTATAAAAATTATTTATGCTTAATGGAAAAATAAATTTATAAAATGGTTTTCTGAAATTTCTTTGATCTCAAACTAAAATAGGTCAAATTATATTTTTAGTAAAAATGATATTTTTTTCAAAAGCTAATTGTTGTAATTCTGTTTTGTAAGCGAAATGAAACTCATAAGAAAAATCATGTTTAGAAGGATTAAATTTTTGTTGCAAATGCTTAACATTTAAAAAATCTTCATCTAACTTAAAAAATTTTAGATATGGTACAT
This sequence comes from Mycoplasma pogonae, assembly GCF_054170725.1. Classification (NCBI taxonomy): domain Bacteria; kingdom Bacillati; phylum Mycoplasmatota; class Mollicutes; order Mycoplasmatales; family Mycoplasmataceae; genus Mycoplasma; species Mycoplasma pogonae. The sequence goes on from NZ_JBSWZS010000009.1 coordinate 13,271, forward strand.
CGCTATCTTTTCAAAAATTATAATATTCATGATTTTTTTTCGTCAATGGATAATTTTTGGACTCATTTAAAAAATATAGTTTTATTTCACTAATATCTTTCATTAGATTTCCTTCCTGATTTCTTATGCCAGTTATTAATGGATTATAAATATTCATTTCAGGATAGTCTAACACAAGATTTTTTCATTCAATATATTCAGAAGGATAAATAGAATAATTATTTAAAATAAATGAGTAATCAATTTCTTGCAAATCATTTTTTTTAATGAATTTTTCAAATGATGTTTCACCATCCGATAATGAATATCTTCCAATATCATATGAATTTTTTTCGAAAAAACGATAGTTAATAATAGGTCAACCAAAAATTTCTTTAATTATTCCCTCAATTTTATTAATAAAAGTTTTTGTTTTTGGAGTTTCCCCATAAACAATTTCGCAATAATTAGAATGTTTTACATAAAATTCTGCTTTGCCATTATTTGGTGTATTTTTTACTAAAATAAAAGTTTGTTTAAATCCTTTATAATTATTCATTTCAAAAATAGGGTATTTTAAAAACTCTTTTTTACCTAACTCTAAAAATTCTATTTTGCTAGAATCATATCCAAAATGCTCATTTTTTAAAATATAGAGATCATATTCACTATCAAATTTTTTGGAATCATCATCATACATATAATTTTCAAAAAAAATATTAGTAGGGTATTCAGAATTAAAATTTTCATAAGGTGTTTCACCATCATTTCAACAAACTTCATAAGGAGTATCGTAAAAATTAAATAAATCTAATTTTTCAGAAAAATAAAATTTTTCTGCATTAGTTTCAAATGGCAAATCATCTAGATTTAAATAAATATCTTCAAATTTTAATTTTCCTAATTTAGTTTTTTCTAATTTGTATTTTTTTAAATTCTCAATTACATCATTGAAATTTTTTTCACTTATCATGCTACTCTACTTTGATTTTAATTCTTTTCACATTTGTAATTAAAATTAGTTTTCCCATACAAAATATCATTTTTTTTCTTACATTCCATTTTAAAATCCCTTTTTATATTTGAAATCACTAATAAAATTATAATGTAAAATTTATATCTGTGTTTTAAACTAAAGAATTATAGAATTTTAAAATAATAATTTTTATAAGATTAAAATTTATATATAACTAAATAAATCTTAATATTGCTTGACTAATTATAAGTTCAAAAATATCTAAACTTATGCAAATATATAAAAAAATAATATTTAAAAATTTTAGTTCAATTCAATATTCAAACAAGTTAAAATTAGATTTTTTGTGGCCTTTTAAATTTTTTGTTAAAAATATATTATTACTTAGCTATTTTTAAAATTGATTTGAAAACTTCATTTGTGGTTCAACAATCACCTAGTGCACGGTGTGCATTAGGATTGCTAATATTTAAATTTTTAGAAACTGTTTCTAATCTATAGTTACTAAGACTAAAAAATTTTCTAGATAAAACTAGTACATCTATAGTTTTGAAAGAAATTTTTTTAGATAAGTGTTTTTCAATATTATATATTAAAAATTTTTGATCAAAATTAGTAATGTTGTAGCCAACTATTCGGGCATCGCCGATGAAATCTAGAAACTTTTGCAAAACTTCTTTAGGGTGCGGAGCATTTTGAACCATTTCATTAGTTATTCCAGTTTTTTTTAAAATAAAATGTGGAATTAGTGATGTTCCGGTATTTAATAAACTACTAAATCTTGCTGCTTCTTCACCATTAACATATTTGATAGCGCCAATTTCTGTGATTTTATCTCTTGAAGGGTCTAAACCTGTAGTTTCGATATCGACAACAACATATTCTTGTAAATTATATTTGTTTCACATTATTTAGTATCCCATTGCTTCTTCATATTCATCTAATGTTCCTTTAAAGATGAATGAAGAATCTGTTTTAATTTCCAAAATTACATTTGCTACTTCTTTTACAAAAGCACGGTTGTAAGTTGTAAAAATTACTCCGGAATCATAATATTTTAATCCTTCAATTACAGAATCGATTGATTCTGTATCAAGGTGATCAAGTGGTTGATCAAAAATTAAAAAGTTAGACTCAGTTAGCATCATTCTTGAAAACATTAAACGTGCTTTTTCTCCTCCCGAAGTCACACTTGCATTTTTGAATACAGATTCACCACTAAAAAGCATTCTTCCTAAAAAACCACGCATTCTTTGGTCTGAATTATCCTTATTAGCTTCGGTAGTATTGTAAGAAGGTCATTTGCTAATTCAATCTAAAATAGTTTCTGAAGTTTGAAAATAACTTGTGTTATCAGAAGGGAAATAAGTGGGTTGAATTGTGCTTCCTCATTTTACAGTTCCAGTTGTTGGCTTTTCTAGACCCATTAAAACTTCTAATAATTTAGTTTTAGCAATATCATCTTCACCTAATAGTGCCATTTTTTCACCTGGTGCTAATGTGAAAGATAAGTTACTAAATAATGTTTCACCAGTTTGACTTACGTAACTTAAATTTTCAACTTCTAAAATTTGTTTACCTGGTTTTGGAAAAACTTCAAATCGAATAAATGGATATTTTCTTGTTGACGGTTTAATGTCTTCTAAAACAATTTTTTCTAACGCTTTTTTCCGCGAAGTAGCTTGTGAAGATTTTGAAGCATTAGCTGAAAAACGCGCTACAAAAGCTTGCAACTTAGCAATTTGTTCTTCTTTTTTGGCATTAGCATTTTTGACCATGTCCCGCATTAGTTCTGAAGATTGTTTTCAAAAACTATAGTTTCCAGCAAACATTCTTGCTTCTCCAAAATCAATATCAACAATATCAGTACAAATTTGATCTAAGAAATCACTATCGTGAGAAACAACGATCACAATATTTTCATAATCAATTAAAAAATTTTCTAATCATTTGATTGACTTTAAATCCAGGTGGTTAGTTGGCTCATCCATAATTAAAACATCAGGATTACCAAATAAAGCTTTAGCTAATAAAACTTTAACTTTTTCTGAAGCTTTTAAATCTTTCATTTCTCAGCTTCATTTTTCTTTTTCAATCCCTAAACCTGATAACAAAATTTGAGCATCATTTTCTGCATTTCAGCCACCCATCATTCCAAATTGCTCTTCCAATTCACTTGCACGGGTATAATCATCTTCCGTTGATTCAGGATCCATATAAATTTTATTTTTTTCTTCTTGGATTTTGTATAGTTGTTCATTACCCATAATTACAACATCAGTTACGTTATGATTGTTGTAAATGTTATGATCTTGAGATAATACTGAAATTCTTTGGTCTTTGCCAAGTGCTACTTCACCTGATGAAGCTTCTATTTGACCTGATAGAATTTTTAAAAATGTCGATTTCCCAGCTCCATTAGCACCAATAATTCCGTATGTATTACCTTCTGTAAATTTTAAATTTACATTTTCAAATAATTTTTTATCTGAAAAAATTTTTGATAAGTTTCTAACTTCCAGCATTTTTACCTCATATATATAAAAAAATAATTATTTTTATTATAATTTAAAAAATTTTTAAATCAAACAAAGGTTTAAAACAAAACTAAGTTAATTATTATTTTTGATATTATTTCACATTAAAAAACATTAGAAAAGAAAATTTATGTCGGAGAGCAAATCTAAAATTCACAATATTTTTAGCAGACAATCAATTGCTGCTTGGTTTAAAGAACACTTCTTTTTTTCAAAAAGCGAATTCAAAATGTTTTTGTTTTTTACAACACCAATCATTTTGTCATCGTTTTTTTATTCATTGAATGGTTTTATTGATAACTTTATGGTCACTCACATTCCAGGAGGTTTGACAGCATTAAATTATGCTAATGGCTGAACCGGAATTCTTTATTCCATTTACATTGGAATTAACATTGTCGGAAGTATGCTTTATGGGCAATTTAGAGGAATGAATAATGAATCATATATTAAATCATTGACAAGATTACGTTATTTTTTATCCTTTTTTATATCTGCTGTTTTTTGTATTTTTGCATCAATCATGCCTGAACGCTTTATTCATGTTTTTTCAGGTAACAAAGCAGGTCATTTAGATGTTGAAGGAATTGAAAATGGGATTATTTATATCCGTTATATTGCTTTTGTGTGATTAATCACTTCAATAACTTTTGTTAACACTAACATTATGCGTGAAATTGGTGTAAGCAAATTTGTGCTATATGCAATTTTAATTTCTATTACAACTAATGTTGTTCTAAATTATTTATTTATGCATGTGTGAAAATATGGTGTCAATGGTGCTGCGATTGCAACAATAATTTCACAAAGTATTTTTGCTATCACTAATACAATCTTTTTATTTTTTAAAAAAAGATTTTTTCTTGTAAATTTCTTATTAATTTGAAAAATTGATCGTGCTGTTTGAATGTATTATTTAAAAAGAGTTTTTACTGTCGTTATTGCTTCGGCAAGTATCATTTTTGTAGCTTTGCGAACAGCGATTTGATCAAGGGGGTTGCCCGCTGGATCAATTGGTGCTACACAATGAAATTTAGGGGCAGCTGCAGTTTTGGCAATGACATCAACAATTACAAATATTTTGACAGCTTCTTATCCTTCGATCAGCTCTACAATTTCCACTTTTGTAGGTAAAAATTTGGGTAATAATAAATTAGATAAAGCAATGTATAATGCTAAAAAAATTCGGGGGTTTAACTTCATCTTTTCCACATTTTTTTCAATTACATTTATAATTATCTTAATTGTCATCCCCTACATCACATACTTTTCTTCCGGCTTCACAAAAGAAGTGCAGAATAATTTACAAAATACAGGTTTAACTGAAGCGGAAATATCCAGCCAAGTCCAAGAAGCTGGGGATTTTTATATGAAACAAATTCAGTTAACATTAATTCCAATTTTATTTTTTAATCCTTTTTGAATTTGAGTAATTGCTACAAGTCGTATTTTAGGCTCTGGTGGGCAAACTAATAAAATTGCAATTATTGATATGTCATTCAATGGAATTCACTTTTTATTTTTAGTATTTTTATCTTTTGTGGTCGCCGAGCCACTAAAAAATAATGTCGCAAGTGAATCGTTATTACCATTATTAGTTTTTTTCTTTTTTGCATTTGAAGTAGTCTTCAAAACTGTAATTTATGAAATTTTATTCCACAAAATTAAATGAAATAAAAAATTAGAAAATAAATAGGAGAAAATATATGTACAAAAAATTATTTACATCAGAATCCGTAGGAAGAGGGCATCCTGATAAAATTTGTGATCAAATTAGTGATGCGATTTTAGATGCGATTTTAGCAAAAGATCCAGAAGCAAGAGTGGCTTGTGAGGTTTTTGCTTCAAATCACCTTATTGTAATTGGTGGTGAAATTACTACTGTAAGTAAAGTTGATGTTATTGCTGTAGCTTGAGAAGTTTTAGAGTCACTAGGGTATAAAAAGGGTGATTTTGAAATTATCCCAAATATTAATCATCAATCACCTGACATTAGTCAAGGAATCGTTTTAGAAGATGGACAAATTGGAGCCGGAGACCAAGGCATTATGTTTGGTTATGCAACTAATGAAACACCTGAATATATGCCTTTACCAATTGTTTTAGCACATGCCTTAGCAAAAGAGGCCGAAACTTTAAGAAGTAAAAAACAATTTCCTTATGCAAAAGCCGATATGAAAACACAAGTAACAATTGATTATACAAATGCTAAGCCACAAATTCATACTGTATTAATGTCTGTGCAGCATGATGAAAGTTATAATGAAGCAGAATTCAAAGATTTTATTAAAAATAATATTATTTACAAAATTGCTGAAAAATATAATTTAAATAAAAATTTTAGAGTTTTAATTAATCCGACTGGAAAATTTGTAATTGGAGGACCAATTGGAGATGCGGGATTAACTGGAAGAAAAATTATAGTTGATACTTACGGCGGAGCTGCCAAACATGGTGGAGGCGCTTTTTCCGGAAAAGACGCTACCAAAGTGGATCGTTCAGCTGCTTATGCAGCACGATGAGTTGCTAAAAATTTAGTTGCTGCTGGTGTGGCTGATCGCTTAGAAATTCAATTATCCTATGCTATTGGTTGGCCAGAACCGATCTCAATTGCTGTTGATACTTTTGATACAGGAAAAATTAGTGATGAGTGTATTTTAGAAATTATTAATCATGTTTTTAATTTAACTCCTAAAGGTATTATTGAAACTTTAGAATTAAAAAAACCAATTTATAAACACACCGCTTACTTTGGCCACTTCGGAAGAAATGATTTAGATCTTCCTTGAGAAAGGTTAAATAAAGTAGATGAAATTAAAGCATTAATATAAACTATTAATTTAGCGAAAATTCTTGATGAGTGAAGTAAAAATCATCTGGGTGGATCCAGTATCGCCCAGCAATACAAATACCTTCATCATCATAACCATATAAATAAACTACAACCAATTTTTGATACTCAGGTCAAAAATTGGTTTTTTCATATTGTAAATGATAAACTGTATTTTTTAAAACTTTTCTTTTTAAGAAAAATTCAATAATATTAGTTTCTGCAGCAACTTCAGGAAGTGAATATTTTTTTGAGACGAAATATTCAGCATGCATAATTAAAGTGTTTTGCTTAAAATATTTTTTAATATAACTATCATAACCATAAGTAAAAATAATTTTGTGTTTAGCAAATCAATCAGGTTCAGCTAAATCTACTTTTTGAATTTTTGAATTTTCACTATTAATTTTTGCAGAAATAGGTTCAATAATATTGCATAAATTTTCAGCTACAAAACGCCCTTTTTTAGGAACTGTATAAACGTACCCTAATTGCTCTAACTTTTTGTAAGCTGAAATGACAGTAATTCTAGATGAACCAAATTTTTCAATTAAAAAGTTTTCACTCGGAAGAATTTGGTTAGTCTTCACTTTTTTACTTTCAATTAAATTAATTAAATAATTAATAATTTCTTCAACTTTATTGATTTTTTCTTGCATGTTGGATATATTATAGTGTTTTTTGTAAAAATAAAAGCAACTCTAGTATCAGAGTTACCTTATAAGCAAATTAAATTATTTTTTAGCGTCAACAAGTTTTTTGTATTCAGCAATCAATCTATTTAAAGTATCAGTAGCTTCAAAACCACCATTTGTCACATTAACTAGAACTTCATCTCCATTATTAAACCCAGAAACTAAATAATTATCAACAGCAGAAGAAATATCTTCATCATTATAATTACTTGAAGAATTTAACAATGGGTCTTTAATATCAAAGTTTGCATTAGTTGGTACATTGTATGGTGTTGTAAATCCCATTGTATTTGTAGCATATTCTAAACCACTTTTTGTTTGGTATAAAAATCTTAAAAATAATTGCGCTGTTTTTAGTTTAGCAGCATCGCTTGCTAAATTAGTCACTCCTCATCATTGGCTTACACCTTTAAAAATTAGCGCTGTTTCATCATCATTGTCATAAACCGGCATTGGTAAGAAACCAATATTAACATCTTTATTAGCTGCTTTAATTTGCGGTGTTGCTCATGTCCCGTTTTGCGACATTCCAAAAGCTCCCACAGCTACACTTTGCATTGCTTTATCAACTGTATTTGAAATTGCGTTATATGGTTTATTGTGTCCATAAATTTCTAATGCTTTTTTCATACTTTCGATTAATGCTGGAGTAATTACTGAGTTTGGATCCATTAATTTATCACTATCAAATGATAAATTATTTTTCACAGCAATTGTTGCTCCTAAAAGGTGATTTGTAACTGGTCAAATATTTGATCTTGTTGTTTTAGATGTTGTATAAATTGGCTTAACATTTTTTTCTTCTAATCATTTATTTAAAGCTTCATGTCCAGGTCTTTTTAAATCATCTGTGAAAACATATAATTTATTTTCAAAAACAATTGTTCCATTATAGTCTGTAGGTTTTTGTAATCCAACTGGCTTATCTGTTGCTTCTTCAAATTTTTTACCCTCAAAGACAACAATATTTTTTTGGGTAAATAAATCTTTATTGTAAATTAATCCAAATGTTTCTAATGTTGCTGGCATAAATTTTTTGTTATTAACACTAATTTGTTGTTTTACATCAGTAATATTGCTTAATAATTCTTCAACCGGCGAAGATTTCATTTGACTATCAATTTGTCGATAAGCATTTGCGCTACCTGCTCCGACCAGTAAAACATTGCCCGTTCCATTAGCGAATTTAGTAGTTAAAAAAGTTCCATAGTCTTGAGCACCACCAATTTGGGTAAATGATAATTTAGTTCCATAAAATGCATTAAACTCTTCAATTAATTTTCTAGAATCAGCACTAATTTCTTGTTTGTTGGCGATAATTTCCATTGGTTCTGTTGAATATCCACTTAATGTTGTTTTTAATGCAACAGCTAGTGGATCTGATTCCATTGATTTATATAATTCTGATTTTCCAGCTTCTGTAGCATTTGCGCCACAGGCCACCACTGTAGCAATGGGGAATGTTGCAGCAATCGAAAGTAATAATTTTGATTTTATTGATTTTTTAAACATAAGTATTTTCCTTTATTTCTTTATTTAAAATCTATTTTTTAACCTTATTTTTGATCATTTTTATAATTTTTGATAATAACGATTTTCTTTGGCCTTTTTCTTTAGATTTTTCTAAAAGCTTGCGTCGAATTTCAATTTTATCATTTGAGCTAATTCAGTTTTTTAATGCTTGAATTGTTTCTAGATTAAATTCTGAGGATAGCGATACTGTTGTTTCTTGATCAAAAATGTGCATTCTTGATAATATAGGATAAATTGTTACTGTTTGATTAATTTCAAAATCTTCATAAGAACTTGTTATGAATGTAATCTCTTCTCCAAAAGAATTTTCTGAATCTCCCAAAATTTTTGCACGGTATAAATATTCATTCCCTAGCATTTCTTTTTCTTGAGAAATTTTTACCTTTAATGAGTAATCATAAGCTTCTCCGACTTCTTTAATAGTTGAAAAATCAGTTGGACGTAATCCAATAACAATTTTTTGACCTTCCTCTAAATTGTTTGTTTTATATTGTGGAATTTTTATTTTTATCCCTTTATCGCTATGGATATATCCTTTAGAATATTTCCCATAAATTAAGTTAATTGCTGGAGTTCCAACGAATGAAGCCACAAAGATTGTTGAAGGGTTTCTGTAAATTTCATTTGGTGTACCATACTGCAAAACAAATCCGTCTGTCATTACTGCAATTTTATCCGCCATTGTCATTGCTTCAATTTGATCGTGAGTAACATAAATAGTTCCGGAATTAACCTTATGATGCAGACTTCTAATTTCTTTACGCATCGTTGCTCTTAATTTAGCATCTAAGTTAGATAGTGGTTCATCCATTAAAAATAATGTGGGATTACTTACAATAGAGCGACCTAATGCAACCCTTTGTCTTTGACCACCCGATAAGGCTGCTGGTTTTTGATTTAAATAATATTCCAATCCTAAAATTTTTGCAGCTTCAGCAACTTTTTCTTCAATAATCTTTTTATTATTTTGTTCTTTTAATGCTTGCTTCAATTCTGGTTTAAGTTTTGCTATTGACAATTTTAAATTTAAAGCTTTTTTCATATAATCGGGTAAGTCATCTTTGTTGGCAATTGTTTTAGCAATTTTGCGTTCTGAATTTTGAATGAAAGTAGCCATACTAATTGCTTTAATATTTAAATTTTCATACTTTTGCGATTTCGGGTTTACCAACTTTAATTTGTTGTGTAATTTTTCAAGTTTTCGTTGATATTTTTTAATTTTTAAAGCATTTTTATCAATGTTTTTAATTTCAAAAATTCGATTTTTATTAGCTAAAAAATCATTTTCTAAAACCTTAATTTGTCGAAAAATTTCTCCAGCTTTTCCTAGTTTATTTTTATTAGCTTTTAAACCAAAAGCTATATTATTTTTTACACTTAAATGCGGGAATAGGGCATAATTTTGAAAAACCATTGTTAGATTTCTAGCTGCTGGTTCAGAATTAGTGACATTAACATTATTTATTAGGATCTCACCTTGTGATACCTCTTCTAAACCTGCAATAATTCTTAATGTTGTTGTTTTCCCACAACCTGAAGGGCCTAATAATGCTAAAAATTCACCTTTTTCTAATTTAATATTTGTTCCAAAAACAGCTTGAAAACCATTATCATAAATTTTGTCCACATTATTTAATTCCAAAACATAGTTGGAATTATTTTTTTGGATTGTATTTTTTAATTGCCTTTCTAAATCATTAATAAAATCAGGCAATTTTAATTCTTTGCTCATTTTTTGCATTGCTCCTTGTTATTTTACAGCTCCGTTTGTAATACCACTAACAATGTTTTTCTGCATAAATACAAAAAAGACTGTAATTGGAATAATTAAAATTGTTAGTCCTGCCATCAACGCTGTATAATCTGTACCGTATGTTCCAAATAATCCTTTATATAAATTAACAACTGCCGTTGTTCACCCATTAGGATTTGCTTGATAAACTAGATAAGGAAGTAAAAAATCATTTCAGATTGCCATTGTATTTAAAATTATTACAGTTGTAATTATTGGTTTTAATAGTGGCAAAATAATTTTGAAATAAATTCTTAAAGGCCCATATCCTTCTACTTTAGCAGCCTCCTCTAATGAAAGAGGTATGCCCGATAAAAATCCATGCATGATGAAGATTGAAAAACTCATTCCAAACCCTGTGTACATAAAAATTAATCCAGGAATATTTAGTAAACTCATTTTGCCAACAATCACCATAAGCGGCAGCATTAAAGCTTGAAACGGAACAATCATGACTATTAAAAACATATAGAAAATTGCTTTAGAATATCATTTATTCATTCTTGCTAGTTGTCATGCTGCAAGTGATGAAAAGAAAACGATAAAAAAATTTGATGCTACAGTGATTAATAATGTTGTAAAAAAAGAATTTGCAAAATCTAATTCTCTTCAAGCATTTTGATAAGTCACAACTGAATAGGGATTGGGACTTGAAAAAATGCTTTCTGTAATAATCTGTCTAATATCTTTAAAAGAAGTGTTAATCATGAAAGCGAAAGGTAGTAATCAAGCAACGGCAATAATTAAAATTAATAGAAAAGATGAAAATTTTAAACTAAATTTAAAAGCATCTTTTTTTGTAGCTAAACTTAAACGCTTTTGATTTTCAAAATAATTTCTAAAATAATCCATTAGGTTAAATAATTTATTTTTCATTATGACTTAACCTCAAATCTTTTTGCAATATACACCTGTGTAATACCAATTGCTGCAACCAAAATAGTAAATATAAAAGATTTAGCCTGTGCAATTCCCAAGGTTTGCAGCAACGAAGGATTAAAGGCTGCATCATAAATATCGAAAGAAATTAATTTTGAATTATTATGGCCATCAGTTAATGCTAAGTTTTGATCAAACATTTTAAATGCGCCACTGATTGATAAAAATACAGAAATTGTAATTGCTGGCATAACCGAAGGGATAATCACACTACGTAAAATTCTCCATTTACTTGCACCTTCAATTTTAGCTGCTTCTAATAAACTTTTATTTACATTTTGTAAAGCTGCTAAATAAATTAACATTACATAGCCGGCCATTTGTCAAGCAAAAACAATCGCCATTGCTAGCATTGCTTCTCAACGACCAGAAAGCCTTAAAGTTTCTCCTCCAAAAATAGCTTTGAAAACTTCATCAAACATTAATCTTCATAAATAACCTAAGATTAACCCACCGATTAAATTCGGAATAAAGAAAACACTCCTAAAAAGATTTCTCCCTCTAAAAGCTCTTGATAATGCAAAAGCTAATCCAAAACCAATCACATTGACAAAAATTACTGATAAGATGCCAAATACTGCCGTATATCCTATAGATTCTCCAAAACTACCATTTTCAAAAGCGGCTTTATAATTTCAGAAACCAATTCACCCTGAAGAAAACATTTCTTCACCAGTTTTTCAGTCTGTGAAGGATAGCACTATCCCCAATATTGAAGGAACTAAAAGCACTACCGTAAACACAAAAAGTGATGGTAATAAAAGAATAAAAAATCATTTTTTGTTATACATATTTTTTAAAGCTCTTTTCTCATTTAAATTTTTCTTAAATTGTTCCTCTAAAATTATAAAAACAAATAAATTATTAAAAATTTATTTCTTGATATATCAAGAAATAAAAAAACTTTACTAGGTTAAATTTTCCAAGTAAAGTTAGAAAAAACAATTCCAATTTTTATTTTAGAAATGGATTTTTATTTTTGGCTGTTTTTCATTTTGTTAAAAAAATATCTTTCGTTACGTATCCATATTCTCTTCTTGTTAAGCCTGAAAAAAAGAAAATTGTAATCGAAAAAAGAATTATTAATCAACCATAAATATATTTAGCTGGTTCTAAAATTGTTTCTAAAACAAAACCATTTTCTAAGGTTGATTCCTTTGTGCTTTTACCTGGTTGCATCGCAACTAAAGTCATTGTCAAGAAAAAAGGAATAATAGCTAAGTAAGTATTTGCTTTTAAAAATGAATAACCATTATTTGTGTCTTTAATATATTGGATTAATGCCAGCAAGCTAATTATTAAAATTACACTAAAAACTAACACACTTAAACTATTAAAAACTATAAAAATGTTTTTTTGTTCATTTCCTGCCGATTCTTCGATACTCCCTGTAAACTTTATTTCTCTATCAATAAAATCCAAAAAATTAAAAATTCATAATATTCCAAAAATTATAGACAATAATGATAGAAAAATTGTTAAAAGGATGCCAATTTTTCGCTTAGGATAAATGTTAAAAAAATTTTGAATTTTTAACATAATTAATTAATTCTTTCTTCAGTTTTTTCATCAAAGAAATGAGCTCTTTCATAATCAAAATCTAAATGCACCATGTCATATAAATTAAAATTAATATTATTGAGTGTTGTTGACACAAATTCTATATCCGTATTTACATTCACAATAATAGTTTGATCTTTACCTAAAGGTTCGATATTACTAATCTTTCCTTTTAATAATGATGGATTTTTAGAATCTTGAATAATTTTTACATCTTCACTTCTAAATCCTAGCACTACTTTTTGCCCTTCTTTTACTAATTTAAGCATTTCTGGGCTTAATTTTATTTTTCAATTAAATTCACTAGCATTTCAATGCTTGTTAATTATTTCACCTTTAAATAAATTCATTGTGGGTGAACCAATGAATTTAGCAACAAAAATGTTTTTAGGATGAAAGTATAATTCTTTACTTGTTCCATCTTGTTGGATTTTACTCTCATTAATAACAACAATTTGATCTCCCATTGTCATTGCTTCTAATTGATCATGCGTTACATAAATTGAAGTTGTTTTTAACATTCGGTGAATTTCCACTAATTCACGACGCATTTTTTCACGTAATTTGGCATCAAGATTAGAAAGTGGTTCATCCATTAAAAATGTTGAAGGTTTGCGAACAATCGCACGGCCGATAGCAACACGTTGTTTTTGACCGCCGGATAAATCACGAGGTTTGGAATAAAGGTGATTATCAATTTTTAAAATTTTAGCGACATCTTTTACTCTTTGGTCGATGATGTCTTTCCTTTCTTTTGCAATTTTTAAAGCAAAAGAAATGTTGTTATAAACATTCATGTGGGGATATAAAGCATATGATTGGAAAACCATAGCAATATTACGTTCTGAAGGGCTTAAATTGTTAAATCTTTTTCCGTTAAATAATAAGTCGCCCTTAGTAATTGAATTTAAACCAGCAATCATTCTTAAAATTGTGGTTTTTCCACTTCCTGAAGGTCCTAGAAAAATACAAAATGTTCCAGATTTAATTTTTAGATTAATATCTTCAAGTGTATATTTATCATTTCCTTCATATTTTTTAGAAACATTAACAAGCTCAATTTCTGCACCTTTTTGTTCATTTTGTGCTTTACCAATATTTTGAATCATGTCGTCTAAATTTAAATCATCAAATGTTAGCTCATCAAAATCTAATTCATCATTTTTTATTTTCTCATCCATATCTTATCCTTTGACTGAACCTTCCTGTAATCTTCCTGTAATAAATTTCTGTAAAAACATAAATAATGCAAATGTTGGAATGGAAGCTAAAATCGATCCTGCAGAATAAGCTCCTGCATTCACATCTTTTGGCGCCGTATTAATAAAGGTATCCAATCCCACTGGTAAAGTAAAATCTTTTAAGTCAAATAAAATAAACTTTGGTAAAACTACATCTCCAAATGGTGTTAAAAAAGACCATAAAGCAATAATAGCTAACATCGGCTTTGCAATCGGCAAAATTAAACGTATAAATAGTGTTCAATTATTGCAGCCATCAATCTTGCCACTATCATCCAAATCCCGAGAAATTGTGTCTAAATAACCTTTAAAAATAAATGTGTTTCCAGCTATTGACATTCCAGAATAAATTATCACAAGCATAATTAATGGGCTAAATGAAATCTGTTTACCAATATTAACAATAATATACAACGAAATTAATGATGCAGTTACAGGTATCATTTGGACAACCATAATAAATGATAATGATCATTTTGATCCCCTAAACTTAAATCTTGAATAAGCATAACCATTTAAGGCCACAAAAACAGTGGAAATTACCATTGTAGAAACTGCTATGATAATTGTATTAATGTATCAGTGGCCAAAAAAAGATCTTTCAGAATTAAATAAGTAATCAAAGTTATCTCAACCAAATCTAAAAGGTGTTAAAGTTACAAATCTTGGGTTGAAAATATTAAAAGATGAAACTAAAAGCGAAACAACAGGAAACAAAATAATAAATGATCACATAATTAAAATTAAGTAATTAAAAAATAAAAATAAAACTTCTAAAGCATTTAAGGGTTTTGTATCTAATTCATGAATTTTTATTTTTTGATTTTTTAATTTAGAAAAATCAATTTTAACTTGTTCTGTTTTTAATTTATATGCATTCATTTTATCTGTCTCCTCTAGCTACAGATTTAGCAAATCCGTAAGCTGAAAAACTTATTGAAATTAAGGCTGCCACAATTGTCATTGCTGCTGCAAACCCTGTATTTCCATCAATTTGTGCGATTGATGTTGTCAATTTATAAACTCAAGAAATAAGAATATCTGTTCCACCCTCTAAAAAAGGAGTTGGATCAGCATATGCTGGCCCTCCGCCTGAGAACAAGGAAATAATTGCAAAATTATTGAATGTGAAAGAAAATTGTGTGATTAGAAGCGGCGCTATACCAGCCAGTAATGCAGGTACTGTTAAATATCTAAACATTTGACTTCGCCTCGCTCCATCAATTGAACCAGCTTCATAAATATCTTTTGGAATTGACTGAATGTTACCAGTGACTAATAAAAAGATATAAGAGTGACCCAACCACACTTGAATTACAATTAAAAGTATTCTAATTGTTCAAATACTACTTCATCAGTTAATTGGTTCTTGAATAATTCCTGTCTTTAATAAAATTAGGTTGATTAATGAATCTGAGTCTGCTAAGAAAGCTGATTTTAAAAAAATTATTGTAACAAAAGCAGGAATTGCTCAAGGAATAATATAAATCATTCTGAAAAGTTTTTTCATTTTAATTCTTTGATTGTTTGCCAATATTGCAAATAATGTTCCAACACCTATAACTAGCGGAGTTGTCACTAATGTTCAAATTATTGTTCAAGATAAAACTCTAAATAATGATAAAGCCATTCCCACATCTTTGAATCTTCATCATTTTCCATATTGATTTAACCCTTCTCAATCCACAACCTTACCTGGCGGTTCGTGGTTGAATCCCATATTTGTAAATGAAATTAATAAAGAAGTAACAATAGGTGAAATAACAATAAATACAATCAAAAATCAACCTGGTAATGAAATAATTCATGGAAAGCCATTTGTTTGCAATTGCTTTTTAAAATTACTTCAAACAGAAGGTCTTAATCCTTGAACTAGATCACGTGCTGTTTTATAAGCACCAATTGAAGACACAATATTAAAAGCAACTAACATAGTTAACATAAATACAGAAATTACACCACCAAATAAATAATATCTAGCATCAGGTACAATTCCGGCACTAAAATCATGAATTCCTGCCCCTAAATCAATTAACCCTTGAACTCCACCAATTTTTGTATAAGTTAACCCTAATGAAAAAGGTAAGAATACTGCATATAAAAATACAGAAACAAGCATTAGCATAATACCTTTTTTAAATTGTTTAAAAAATAACAATTCAGAGATTCCTGGTAAAACTAAATTTAAAATTGGAGCAATAAATTTAAGATTTTTGTTCGTTTCTTTAGGAATAGTTTTAGAGCTCTCAGTTACTTTTGATTCATAAATTTTGTAAGCGATTTTTCGTTTAGCTAAATACCTTGGAAGAATTGTTTTTAAAATATTTTTAGTTTTGGTAACTTCATTTTTTATTTTAAGCTCAGAAATACTTTCTTTATAAAGTATTTTTTGATAATTACGAGCATTAATATAAGCTTTTTTAGCTAATTCTTTGTTTTTATAATTATTTTTTAATTTTAAAATTTTGGATTTATATTGTTGTTTTAACTTATGTTTTTCTTCTTTTAAAATCTTTGTTTGATTTTGATATTCATTTCCCGATTTTAGTAAATTTATTTTATTAATTGCTGTTTTAAATTCATGATCATAAATAGCAATATTTTCTTGCATATTCTTTACATATTCATGACCAAACTCAGCCTTATTTTGGTAAAAATCAGAATCATATGAAACATCTTTATATAACTTAGAATAGTGTAAGTATTTTTGATTAGCTAATTTTTTTATAGATAAAGAATATTTATTAAATTTAGAAACTAATTTATAAGGATGAAAGCTTTTTTCAATTTTTTTATTTTTAAAAAGTATTGTTTTTAAATCTTTAAGATCTTGCTTTATTTCCTTTTTTTTATTTTTAATTTTTGGATTTTTGAAATTGCTTTGTGCTATTTCAGCATAATTTCTTTTTATATTAGTAAATAAATTAGTAACTGCTGTTTTGTCTTTGTTATTATCTAAATTATATTTTTCAATTAATAGTTGTGTTTTAATAATTTTTAAATTAATAAAAATTTTTTTTCAAAAACTTTTATTAATTTTTTTCTTTTCTAGTTTTATTTTATTTAAATGATCCTTATATTTTTGACCACTATTATTTTTAAATTCACTAATTTTATTATTGATATTTTTTAACTTTTGTTTTAATTCTGTTTTTTCTTGCTTAATATCATTAAGCTTTTGATCCATTTCTTGACTAAAACTATATTCATTTTCTAAAATTGCAGCTTTAGAATTATTTTTTATTGTTTGCAACTCATTTTTATATTGAATTTTTTTAGTGCTTTTAGATTTTAAATATTCTGCTTTAATTTCTTTTTTTCTATTTAAAAGTTCTTTTTGTTTATGAACCAAGGCTAAATTTAAGTTAATAAGTTGTTGATAAGAAAAGTGATTGCTATTTAAAAAATTCTTTTCTTCACTTTCTAAATTTAAACTTTGTATTTTATCTAAAACAAAATTTTCATTAGGATATTTTTTATGAAACTTATATAAGATCATTAAATACAATTTATTAACAAGAATTTTAATTTCTTTTTTTCTTGTTTTTTCTTTTAAATCAGTAATATTTTTAACCTTAGAATTATAACTGTCTGCTGTATTTTTAATAAATTTAAAATAATTATCTAAATATGCAACTAATTCTTTTTGTTCTTGGTCAAGTTTTTTTATTTCATAATTAATAAAATCTAAAATATTATTAGCAAATTTTAAATTATGAATCGATTCTTTTAAAACTTTTTTATTTAATTTATATTGTGTTTTTAATGTAGCAATTTCTTTTTTGCGTTTATCTTCTAAATTAGTTTTTGCCTTGATAAATAAGATTTTTTGATTTTTCTTATGTTCTTTTAATGCGGTTAATTTACGATTATACAAATTATTAATTTGTGTTTTATAAGACTTGCTTTGTTCAAGGAAATCTACTTTAACATCAAATTCATGTCCATATCAATTATATAATTTTTGTTTTTTCATTTCTTTTTATTTTCCTTGATGAATTTTGTAATATTCATATTTAGCTAAATTTCTTTTCAATCTCACTTGCCTCATAAATCATAATAACCCTGTAACAAGCAAAGCATAAAAAATAGTAATTAATATGCTTAATGTAAGTCGTAAATCATCTTGCTCTAAATGATAAAAACTATTAATGTGGGGGCTAGCAGCTAGCCCAATTAATAAAATTATTCAAATAAAACTAAATAAATAACCAAGGGGCAAACGATTTTTCCCTAAAATTAAATAAACTAAAAAACCTATAATTAAACTAACGTTTGTTACATAAGAAATAATTTTCCCTACAAAAAATTCATTTAATTTAGCAGCCTTATCCTCTTGAGGTAATCGATCATATATATTTGTATTAAAAACAATATTTTGAATTAAATAAATTGAATAAAATATCATAATCAAAAAAAGAATCATAATATTGAAATAAAAATAGTTTTTACTAATTTTTACTTTTACTTTTTTCATTTTTGTTAAATTCTTACTTTAACCTTATCACTTGAACCATCAGTTTTATCTAAAACAGAAATAGTTTTTTCGAATAATGAATCTAATTTATCTTCAATAGCCTTAATAAATTGAGCTTCTGTAGAATTTTTATTGATTTGTGATAAAAATACCGAATTACCGAATGTATTATCATTTCAGTTTCCTCACGAAGGACCAAATTGAGGGTTTAAGTTATCAAATCTTCCAGATTGAGTTTTTAGTTCTCCAAGCCCTTGAGGTAATTTTTGTGTAGAAGTTAAAACATTCATTACAATATCAAAAACAGATCCTCTTTCACGCACTTTAATCATTGTACTTACTTCTAAATTAGTTTTTGCTGAATCTGTGCCATCTTTCTTTTTGAAAACTAATGAATAAAAAATTGGTTGATATTCTTCAACTAGTTTATCTCATGCTGCTTTGTTCTTAATATTATTGAAATATAAAGTAACAATTCTTGTAATATCTTCTTTAGAAAGCTCAACTTTACTGTATTTTTTATTGAAAGTAATAGCATTTTTAATTGTTTCATCTAAAACTTTTTGGAATCCTTGTTTGTTCACTTTATCAATCAGTGCTTTTAACTCATCTTGAGAATCTCCGTTTTGTCCAAAAATTAATTTTTCTAATTTACGCATGTGTGCTGTATTTTTTTCTTGATTTTGAACTTCAGTTTCTTCTCATTGAACTCCAGGCTTAATAACTTCAGATCCTACTTGTCAAGTTTGTCCGTCGCCCTTAAGATCTTCTATTTTTTCTAAGCCCAATAAAGCTGCTATAGCATTTCTAAGTCCAATTGTTTTTTCAAATTGTAAATTACTTAATTTTTCAAGAATTGCTGGAGTTGCTCCAACTAATAAATCTGCACTAGGTTTTTTTGGAGCTGCCGTGATTGCTGCATCAGCAAGCGGGTCGCCTTCTGTACTTGATTGTCAATTTCCACCCGAACTTGGTACAGCTTCATTTAAAATTTTTTCAACAGCACTAAATCTATCATTAAATGTTTTTAATAATTCTGCATAGTCTGCAAAACCAGCTTCTATAGCAAATTTATTTGATTGTTCTGTAATTTCATTTAGTTCTTTTTCTGTTTCTTTTTTAATTAAGTCTTGAATATGCTTAATATATGGAACTTTTGAATCTACTTTAAAGTATTCATAATAAGATTGTTTTTTGAAAATTAAATCTAAAACTTGTTCAATAGCTTCTTTTCTTTCTTTAGAAACCGCATTATTTCTTGCATTTAATAAATATGATCATGATCCAGGGGCTTGTAAATAATTTGTAACATCATTTACTTTCGGAACATTAACAAAGCTATCAACACCTTTATTTACAGAATTGAAAATGTCTCATGAGCCAACAAGGGCATATTCTAATTTTTTATCATTTAAAAGTTGCAATACTTTGTTTTGTACTGCATCCATATTATTGCCCATTAATACCCGCATATCACTTGCATCAATTTTTCCAAAATATGGTGATTTTTCTGGATTTGCGGAATATCCTAATTGTCATGCTGGATATCATAATTTAGCTGCTGATGTAATGGCTTTTAGGTATTGTGTGTGGTTAGGATCTTTTTTCAAAAATCCGGAAGATCATTTAGTTCCATTTTTGTATAAAATATTTCTCACTAGTTCCGAACCAAATGTACCAGCTAATAAACCATTACCATACCAAAAATCTTGAATACGGAAAAAACCTTTACCTGCATCCACTAGTTCTTGTAATGAATCTGTTGAGACATTGCTTAATTCATTTTTAACATCCACAAGCGGCTTGTTAGACATCATAACAATACCTTCAATGTTGTGTGGTAAGGCGTAAAATCTTGTTTCTGTTGCAGAAACAGGTACATTACCAAAAGAAGCTATTTTTTGTTTTTCAGCTTCTGTAGCTTGTTCGGAATTTAAAATTTTGTTAATTGTTTCTTGATTTCATGATGTGATTGAATTTGATTGTAGTAAACTGGTAACTCTATCTTGCGGAGCATAAAATAAGTCTGGAACTTTTTCATCAGGAAAACCAAAAACTCCTACACGATCTAAGGCTCCAAAAACATCAACATTAATTAATTCTAATCTAAAACCTTGTTTGTAACTTTCTGTTTTAGCAAATTCCTTTGACACTTCGTCATAAAATTCTTTTTGTTTTCCATCTACTGCAAGCACAATTTTTTTAGAATCTGCTCATTCATTTTTGGCTGTAGAACAAGCTACTGCAACTAACGAAGTCCCCATTACTGAAAAAGATGCAAAAAATTTAAGTAATTTCTTTTTTTTGAAAATCATAATGAAATTCTCCTTGTTAATTTATTTATAAATAAACTAATTCATTGTATTTAAGCGCTAATATAGCAAATATAATTGCAAGAAATGTTGTTACAAAAAGCAAGGCAAAAATAATTTCAAATATTACAAAAATTTTGCCTTCTTCTGTTTTTTTGTTTCAATAAATAACTCGAAAACTTGCTCATAAAATTGTTAAGTAACTAAACAACATAACAACTACGATTGCTCTTCCATACAAACTATTTAAAAAATCTCAAAGTTTTTGCAATGGATCTGAGCTATCTTTAAATACTTTTAAGAAAAAAAGCATTAAGCAAACAGTAATTGTGATTGAAGCAAAAACTATATAAAGATGCTCAACTAATTTAGGTGCATAAGTTCTTTTATCTGGTGATTTACCTTTTAATTTTTTCCACATAAATAAACTCATTTCTAACTAACCATTTATTGAAATTATTTTAGTAATAAATACTTTTAATAATATTTGCTAATGTTTAAATTATATTAATTTTAAATAGCACAAAATTTATTTTCTTGATATATCAAGCATAAGTAAAAAATAATTTTTTACTTTTAAAACCAAAAATATTTTCAAAAATTTTTAACGTAATTGTTTTATTAAAAAGCTTTTGATATATCAAGATTTTTAAAACATAAAAAAAGCTTTTATATAAAATAAGCATGCAATGAAAACAAATGTTAAACAAAAAAATATTTTCGATTTCTACAATGACAAAGAAACTCAAAAAATTAATTTTAAGTTAGGGATTGAATACAAAAATAATCAGTATGATTTTTATTTTTGACAACCTATTGCTCAAAAAGTGGAATTAGTTGTTAATGATCAACAAGAAAAACAAACATTTGTTTTTCAAATGAAAAAAAATAAAAACAATGTTTGAAAAACAAAATTAACTAAAAAATACACTGACTGATATTACCAATATAGAATTACCCATCAAGATGGTTCAGTAACTCAAATTCTTGATCCTTATGCAAAAGCAACTGCACCTTTTAACTGAGAAGGGCAAACTGAAAAGCATCCTTGAGGAATTATTTTTGATGAAAATTCACCGAAATTAAAATATCAAAAAATAACTTTAGAGAATAACTCAAAAATAATGCCTTTGATTTATGAATTAAATATAAGAGATTTTTCATTTAGAAATGTTGCAGGCAAAAAATTAATCGGAACATTTAATAGTGCAATTCAAAATAAAATTTTTGAATATGCAAAAAAAATAGGAGTAAATTACATTCAATTACTGCCATTGCAAGCAACTTATTCATTAGATGATACTAAGCAAGAATACTTAGATTATGGTATGGGAAAAGGATGAAGCACTAATTATAACTGAGGCTATGATCCTTATAACTACTTTAGTTTAAATAAAATTTATACAGAAAATCCGCAAGATCACTATGCAGTAATTAAAGAATTTAAAAAATTTGTTGCTAAAGCGCACAAAAAAGGTATTGGAATTATTGTGGATGTTGTCTACAATCATGTAATGACAAACATGCTTTTTGATGATATTCTAAAAAATTATTATTTTAGGGATAGTGCAAAAGTTACTCCAGTAGATTCGCCACCACTTGATTCAACAAAAAAACATGTTAGAAAATTAATTATTGATTCTTTAAAATATTGGGTAGAACAATATGATGTTGATGGTTTTAGATTTGATTTATCTTGTTTTCTTGATAAAGAAACATTAGATGAAGTTTACAAGGAATTAAAAAAAATTAAAAAAGGGTTAATTTTACACGGGGAGGCGTGACCTTTTAGTGATTTAAAATATGAACAATCATATATTAAAGGTGTCAATGCTGCAAAGTGGAATTTCGGATATTTTAATGATAGTATTAGAAACGCTATTAAAGGTGTTGATGAAATTGAAAATTTACAAAATGGATTAGTTGTTGAATACTCAAAAGCAAATTTTGATGCATTTTTACAATCGATTCCAGGAAACATAAAATGAGATTTTTCAAATATTAAAAATTACAAAGTAAAAACTAATGTTTATCACCAATTTTCTAATAGCCCTAAAATGACTTTACAATATTTAAGTTGTCATGATGACTTTACACTTTGAGATAAGTTAAATATAACTTCCGAAAAAACAAATTTTGAAGAAATGCTAGAAATTTATCGTCAAGCATTAATAACTCAAATCACTTCACAAGGAAAACATTTATTTTTAGCAGGTACAGAGTTATTACAAAGTAAACCTACTGATGGGTCAGGGCAAGACTGGGATAAATCTATTAATATTCCTGTAGAAAAAGATTTTTTTAATGAAAATAAAAATGATTTAGGCTTTAACAAAAATACATATAAAACAACTGATTATGTTAATCAAGTTAAGTTTCAACATCTTGAAAATAAACTAGTAAAAAAATACATTTTTAATTTTTTTAAAAAATTATTAGCTTTTAAAAAAAGATACTTGCATTTTAATTTTCAAACTGCAGAACAAATTTATAAACATTTACGTTTTATAAAAATTCAACCAGGCTATGTTGAGTTTGAAATTAGTTATAAAACAATTACATTTGTAATTATTCACAATTTTATTAATAAAGAATTTGCAAAAAATTTAACAGAATACAAAGTTTTCTTTAATTCCAAATTATCAAAATTTAATTCTAAAAAAGTTTTAGCAAAACAATCATTAATTTTAGAAAAGAAGTAAAAATATGAACAATAAAGATTTAAGAAAAAAAGTTTTTTATCAAATTTTCCCTAGATCATTTAAAGATTACAATAATGATGGTAATGGTGATTTAAAAGGCATTATTGAAAAATTAGATTACATTAAATCACTTAATATTGATGCTATTTGATTATGTCCTGTTTATGAAACTGAATTTAAAGATGCTGGGTATGATGTTTTAGATTATTTTAAAATCTGATCTCAATTTGGAACAATTGAAGATTTTAAACAATTAGTTGCAGAAGCTAAAAAAAGAAACATAGATATTATGATGGACATTGTTTTAAATCACACTTCTACAAATCATGTTTGATTTCAAAAAGCGATTGAAAATGTTGATAATCCTGAGCACGATTACTACATTTGAGCCAATACACCTTCAAAAGCGGAATCTATTTTTGGAGGGAGCGCTTGAGAATATGTTCCTTCTGTAAAAAAGTACTACTTACACTTATTTGCTAAAGAACAAGCAGACTTAAATTGAGGAAATAAAGCAACAGTTAAGGCAATGGCGGAAGTAATTGACTTTTGGTACCAATTAGGTGTGCGTTATTTTAGATTAGATGCTGTACAACATGTTGCTAAAGATTTTCTTGGTGATCAGATGCAGCATAGTTTTGCTACTCATATGCTTCAATATCTACAAAACTTTGTAGATATGGCTTTTAAAGATAAACCTGATGCTTACCTAATTGGTGAAGCTACCGGAATTAATAATCAACAAATTATTGATTTTAGTCAAGGTAAAAATCAAATTATGTCTGCTTTTTACAATTTTAATATTTGATGGGTTGGTTGAGGTAAAGAAACCGGAAGAAATGGTTATGATCCCAATTGAAAAATCACTCAATTGACTAATAGTAATAATTTAGATATACAAAATAACCCCAATATTAAAGGTGATTATGTAACAAACTTTTTATCTAATCACGATACGTCTCGAGCAATTTCTAGATGGGGTGATGAAAAGTTTTTTTGAAAAGAAAGTGCTAAATCATTAGCTTTATTTCAATTTAGCTTAAAGGGTTCACAAGTTGTATATTATGGAGAAGAAATCGGTATGACTAATCCTAATTTTTTAAATCGTAATGAATTTAGGGATGTTGATGCACTAAATTCTTACAAAATTTTTGTCGATGAGCAAAAGCGATATTCTGAGGAAGAAATGACAACTTTTCATAACATTAACGGGCGTGACAATACTAGATATCCAATGAAGTGAGATGATACAATAAATTTCGGTTTTAATAAAGGGACTAAAACTTGAATTAAAACTGGCACTTCCAAAAATCCTGACAATGTTGCTAAACAAGAAAAAGATAAAACTTCTATTTTGAATTTTTATCGTGAATTAATTAATTTTAAAAAAAATGAATCTTATGCTGATTTTTGGAATACAGATGATACTGAATTTAGAGTTTTAGAAAATAATGTTTTTCAAGTAATAAAAAAATATCAAAATAAAGAATTAATCATATTAATTAATTTGACGCCTTATAATAAAGAAATTTTTAAAATTTCTTATACAAAAACTCATTTGAGAAGTTATACAGATAATAAAAAAATCACCACTTATTTACGCCCATATGAGTCAGTAGTTTTTGAAAAATAAATAAAAAGGGGGGTGGCTATGCCAAAATTAATTTACAACACTAAAAACAAAACTATTACTCAAGAAGGTTATAGTTATTGAACAACTAAAAAAACAGAATCTATTTTTACGCAAGGAAATGGTTATTTAGGGCTACGCGCCGTCGATGAAGAACGAGTAACTCAAAATAAAGAAGATTTTTTTATTAATGGACTTTTTAATAAAGGTGATAATAATGAATCTACAGAATTAGCAAATTTAGCAGACTCATTGCAAACTACAATTATTATTGACAATGAAATTTTTAGCATTACTGATAAAACAAAATACAGAAAAACTTTAGATTTAAAAAATGGAGTTTTGACTCGTGAAGTTTTTTGGAATTTAAAAAATAAAAAATTTAAATTTTTATTTGAAAGAATTGTTGATCAAAAAAATAAAAATTTGTATGCTCAAAAAATTACTATTACCCAATTAAGTGGTGAGCCTGCAAATTTAATGATTTTCCCGATGATTAA
The DNA here is from genome assembly GCF_054170725.1 of Mycoplasma pogonae. Lineage (NCBI taxonomy): Bacteria > Bacillati > Mycoplasmatota > Mollicutes > Mycoplasmatales > Mycoplasmataceae > Mycoplasma > Mycoplasma pogonae. The sequence goes on from NZ_JBSWZS010000009.1 coordinate 38,974, forward strand.
TGCCCAAACAACAAATAGTGGTGTGCAGCATTTTAATGAAGGTACAAAGCACTTAATTGATATCAATACCATACAATGTCGTGAAGTAACTAATCAATCTAATGATTATGTTGTTCACACTATGTATTTAAAAGTGTGCAATGGGAGCCAAATGTTGCATAATGGTAATGATGACTTTGTTATTAAAATGGCAAGGCGTCAAGTGGGTTTCCAAATTAAAGCCAAACTACAACCAAACCAAGCTTTTGTTTTAGAAAAAATTATGTCGGTTTTCACAACTGTGGATAAAGATACGCAGTATGATTGTAAGGTAATTGATAAATCATTAGATTTTTATGAAACTACAATGCGAGAAATATCTTTTGACAAATTAGTAGTAGAAAATAAAAAATATTGGGATAAAATTTACAAACAATTTGATATTAAAATTTCTGGAACTAGCAAAGATGCTAAATATGATCAGTTAGCTTTAATGTTTAGTATTTATCACCTAAATCATTTTGTTGCCAAAGATAATTCTAATGTTTCTGTAGGAGCTAAAGGTCTATCTGGCGAGGGTTACCAAGGGCATGCTTATTGAGATACAGAATTTTTTATTATGCCTAATTATTTATTTACTGAACCACATGTTGCCAGAAATATGTTGGAATACCGTTATAAGGGAATAGATGGAGCAAGAAAAAAAGCGGCTGAAAAAAATTTAAAGGGAGCTCAATATCCTTGAGAAATGGCTCGTCCGGAAGACGGTGAAGTTACACCATATTGAGGTCAACCTGATATTAAAACTGGTGAACAAGTGCCCATTGCTTCGCGCGAACAAGAAATTCACGTTTCTGGGGATATTGCTTATGCTGTTGAACAATATTATCAAGTTACTAAAGATCAACAATTTATGGATGAAATAGGTTATGAAATGATAATCGATACAGCTATTTTTTGAGCTGAAAGAGCAGAAAAAATAAGTGATAAATATCAAATAACAAATGTTATGGGTCCTAATGAATATAAAGGTAATATTGACAATAATAACTTTATTAATTTAATTGCAAGAAATAACTTATTATTAGCAATTAAATATTTAAAATTATTAAATAGTACGACAAAAGGCAAAGAATTATTAGCTAAAATTAACAACAAAATCCCTTACTATTATTCAATTGATAAAATGCAAGATGTTGCTGATAATTTAGTGCAGCAACTACCAAATAAAGATTTAGTAGTTGCAGAAAATGACCAATTTTTACACTTACCCTTAAATGATGTTTCCAATTTTCAGATGTTAGGGGATGCTGGTAAAAAACTATTTTCTACAGAAGCTGGTTACAAGCTTTTAGGATCGCAGCTAGTAAAACAAGCTGATGTTGTTTTGAGTATGTATATTTTTAGTCACTTATTTGATTTAAAAACAATTGAAGCTAACTTTAATTATTATGAGCCAATTACAACTCACGATTCCTCTCTAAGTGCAACAACTTATGCTATTATTGCGATTATGCTAAGAAAAATGGATATTGCTTACAAGTTATTTAAATATTCAATTGATGTTGATTTGGGAACAAACTTTTTTTCTTCTGATGCTGGAATACACGCTGGCTCTTTAGCTGCTATTTGGCAAACAACTGTGTTTGGTTATGGTGGGATGAAGTATAGTGATGGAAATCTGCATTTTGATCCTATTTTGCCAGAGCAATGAAATAAATTAGAATATTCTATTATTTATCAAGGCTATAAAATTGCTGTTGTAGTAAATCGGGATGATTTTGCTTTAAAACTTGTTTCTAAAAATAATAAATCTAAAGTAAAAGTTTTTGTAAATAATGAGATAATTACATTAACTAATAAATTACAAAATTTCAAGGTAGTGAAAAAATGATAAAAGGTTTTATTTTTGATTTAGATGGTGTAATTACAGAAACTGCTCACTTACATTATTTAGCTTGGAAAAATGAGGTAGCCAAAATTGGGATTGATTTAACTGAAGAACAAAATCAAACAATCAAAGGTTTATCTAGAGAAAAAACTTTGGAAGCTATTTTAAAAATGTTTGATAAAACCATTGATAAAAATTTATTTGCTAAAATAGCCAAAGACAAAAATAAGGCTTATAAAAAAATGCTAAAAACAGAAATTTCTAGTAAAAATATTTTTCCGGGAATTAAAAGTTTTTTAATTGAAGCGAAAACAAATGGTATTAAATTGGCGCTTGCTTCAAGTTCTCATAATGCTTCAACTATTTTAAAAAAATTGCGATTATATGACTACTTCGATTTCATCGTTAATGCCAAAGATGTCGTTGAAGGTAAACCTAACCCTGAGATTTTTTTAAGAGCTGCAGTAGGATTAAAATTAGATCCTAGTCAATGTGTTGGCTTTGAAGACGCTCCTGCAGGATTACAAGCTATTAAAGCCGCAAAAATGTTTGCAATTTGTGTGTGTGATCCAGAAAATGAAAAGTTATTTTCTGGAGCTGATTTAATTTTCCATAATACAAAGGATTTTGATTTTCAAAAAATTATTAATGATTTTGAAAGTAATGAACAAAAATCTTTTTTTTAAAATAACCCAAATAAAAAAGCAAAACATGTATTTTTATCTTATAGCTCATGAGCTTTTAAATAAATTTTTAAATGTTTGCTTTTTTTATGTAAATTTTTATTGTATTTATCGATATTATAAAAATACTTATTAGGATTACATTTTTATCAATAGCTTTTAAATCATTTTTTATAATTTAAAATTAAAATTCTATTTAATAAATCTTCTTCATTTTTCAATTATTTTATCAGTTTCTTTTAAAAGCATTTTATATTCTGGATCCATATCTAAAATAATATGGAATAAATAATCAATAATAATAAAAGATGAAAGTCGAGAACCTAAAGGTACAACTTTTTGAGGGTCATGAATTTTTTTAAAAATAAACTTAATTGCAATTTTATCTTCTAAAAAATTTCCGCTATGTGAAGTTAACAAAACAATTTTAGCACCTCGTTTATAAATTTCATTAATTGCAAAAATAATTTCTTGATTTTCAAGGTTATTAGAAATAAAAAAAGCAATATCATCTTTATTTAAGGTTGGAATCAATGGAAACAAAACATGAAAATCATAATCAGAAATTACATTGATGCCAATTTTTTGTAAATTAGAAGCAAATTCATTGATAACTTTATTCGAAGTGCCTAAACCTAATAAAAAAATTTTTTTTGATTTGTGAATTAATTTTGCAATTTTTTGAATTAACTCAAAATTCATATAATCTACAGTGTTTTGAAATGCAAAATTCTGTGTTTCAAAAATAATTTTAAAACTATCATTTTTTTCTTGATTTAAAAAATTGGTATCATGATAAAAATCATAAAATTGACTATTAACATAAATTAAAAATTCTCGATAGGAATTAAATCCATATTTTTTAACAAAACGCGAAATTGTTGCTTCACTACAAAAACATTTATTCGCTAATTCTTTAGAACTTAAATTAAAAATTTCTTGATCATATGAATTAATAAAATTTAAAATAATGTTTTCTGAGTAGGATAAATTTTTCTTTTTTCCCAAAATAGGTTTTTCAATATTGCTATTTTTCATGTCTATCTCCTTATGCAAAAATTATACAATTTTACTGTAATTATGAAATTAACTTTCATAAACATGAAATGCTTTTTCAATAAATTTATAATTTAAAATGGTTTAGATAATACTTCTAAGCCAAACAATTTTCAGAGGTTTAAATCGATGATATTAAAAATTTCTTTATATGCTTTAATCGGGATTTTACTTTTAATTTTATTTATTGCCTTAGTCTGAAGAATTGTAACTAGTAAGAAACCTGAAAAAAATAATAAACTAGGTGTTGTATCGCCAAAAACAATTAGTAAATTTGAAGTTTTAGCTAAAACTAATAATTGAAATATTTTAGTAAATTTACTTGTAAATAATAAATATGCTAAGCAAAAATTTTCACAAATTCCTGGTGTAATTGTTACAGAGCAAAAGTTATATTTTCTTTCCGATCATATTATTAATGGTAAGGCTATTGAAACAGTAATTCCTGCAAGAAATTTTATTAAAATTCAAACTTCTAAAAATTTAAAGCAAACCACTTGAAATTGCCGTTGGTATTTAGAAATTGCAAAATGAGCTCAAAATTTTGATAAGGCTAGTGAAATGATTTTGCTTGTAGAAAATGCAAATAACATTATTAATGAATCTAATTTACGAGCTTTAACAATTGCACAATTAGAAACAGAAATTTCGGCATTAAAAGATAGTGAGCAAATTATTTATCCTCAAAATGTGATTAAAAAATTAAAGAAATTGAACGTTTGACAAAGGCCTAAATAATGTGGGAAGTAAAATTTAATTATTATGGCTTATCATTTTTTATAATTATTTTAATTATTAATGTTTTTATTAAGTGAATTTATAATGAAAATTTGTTTTATAAGTATTCCAAAATTAATTTAGCTAATTTTTCAAGCTTGCATTATTTTAAACAAAACTATAAAAGAAATGATGATATTTTACTCAATGATAATTGATGAATCAATCCCAATCAATTACAAAAGCAAAAACTTTACTTTAATTCTCGAGAAACAAACAAAGATATTTATGGATTTGTAAATGTTATTTATCGTAAAAATTTACTTTCTATTTTCCCGCAAAAATATACACAAAAGCAACACTGAATTAAAATTTTGCAGCTATTTTTATTAACAAATGTTTTTTGAACTTGAATTACTAATTTATGAATTTTAACAATTATATTTGGCTGTTTTTGGTTTTTGATTTTTGTAGTTGATTGTTTTATTTTTCTTTTAAAACAAAAGCATATTTTGAGCCAGACAAAAAATGATTTAGAACAACTATTTCCAAATAACAATGATTGAAAAAAATATTTTAAATATAAAAAAATTATTTTTTTATACAATCATTTCATTTTTATAGAAAGTTTGACAGATTTATATTTTTTAATTAAAAATTGAGGTAATGATGACATCTAAACGAGATAAAAATCGCGAAATTTTAATTGAGATTTACCAATATTCTTCTGATGAAGTAGCAAAACTTAGCGATGAAGAAGTTGCTAATGAGATTTCGCACATGCAAGATAAAGATTTGCAAAAAGCTAAAAATCCAAATGCTTTTTGAATGATAAAAGGGATGCCTACTCCAAAAATCATTAAGACAAAAACGAAAGCATCTGCTGGTATTTGGGTTTTCATTGCTTTTATTTTTGTTTTTGTTTTATTTTTTATTTTAATGATGATTTTAGCATTTAAAGCGAATGGATAAGATATGAAATTATTTAACCAAAAACTAACAAGATGGGAATCACAAGTAACTAATTGGCAAGAAGCAATTCAATTAGGTGTAAATATCTTAATTGAAAATGGCTATGCAACTCATGGCTTATACAATGCAATTCTAGATTCAACTACCCAATTTGGTGCCTATTATGTTTTGGAGCCAGGAATTGCGCTAGTTCACGCTCCTGCTGGTGATTATGCCTTGAAGCCTGGAGTGTCACTTGTGGTTTTAGATCAAAATATTACTTTTAATAATCAAGCTGATAAACAAGCAAGATTAATTTTCACTTTATCAGCTCCCAATAATGTTGATCATATTGAATTAATTCAACAATTTGGAACATACTTTACTAACCCAACATTTAAAACTGCAATTTTAAATGTTAAAAACAGCGATGAATTATGAAAAATTATTGCTGAATACAAGGAGTCTTAAATGAAAATAGCATGTGTTTGTGGTTCTGGTTTAGGTTCATCTCTTTTAATGGAGATGAATGTTAAATCAATGCTAGACAAACTAAAAATCGATTATGAAACTGTTGAACACACAAATATTTCATCATTCAATGGTGCTAATTATAATTTTATTGTAATTGGTGCTGATGTTGCCCCTGCTTTGGATTATCCACAAGAAAAAATGGTAGTTTTAACAAACATTCTTTCTTTAGATGAATTAGAGACAAAATTAAAAGCATTTTTAAAAATTTAAGGTTAACTTAATTTGTAGATTATGTGATTTTTATTTTTCCTACGTGATTTTGTTGCTGTTCCAGCTTTCTTGGTAGCAATTTTCACATTAATCGGAGCCCTAATTCAGAAAAAGAAAGCTGGGCAAACTATTATTAGTGTTTTCAAAGTTATTATTGATTTTTTAATTTTAGGTGGTGGAGCTGGTGTTTTAGTTGGCTCACTAACTAAATTTCAAGTTGCCTTTGAAGCAACGTATGGTTTAAATGGAGTAATTCCTAATAATGATGCTTTTGCCGGATTGTTAGCAAAAGCATTGCCAGCAATTACTTCGCTTGGATCATTGATTATGATTGTGGGAATGATTTTAAACATTTTCTTAGCAGCATTCTCACGTCTAAAATATGTATATCTTTCAGGGCATGTTTTATATTATATGTCACTAATGCTGGCTACTGTAATGTATGCAGCTGGATTAGATTTTCAAAATAATGCTGGTGATTATGCTGTTTCTTTAATTTCTGGAGCAGCATTAATGCCGTGTATATGGTGATTTCACCAGCAACCCAACAAAGATATATGCGTCAAATTGTTGGTAATAATGAAATTGGATTAGGTCACACTGGTGGATTCGGATATGCTGTAAGTGGTCTAATTGGTGAAGGGATTGCAAAAATTTCTAAGAAAAAAATCTTATCAACTGAAGAAATTAAATTTCCTCAATCACTATTCTTTTTTAGAAATACCTTAGTGTCAATTTCCTTGACTTTATTCTTATTTTATTTATTTGCTTTCTTACCTGCAGGAATTATGTTTGAAATGGGTAAATTCCATCAAGAAGTTGATGGCCAAATGGTAGTGATCGAAACTAAAAAGGCTGTAGTTGAAGTTCTAACACAACAAAATTGATTAGTTACAATGTTAGTTCAAGCATTTACTTTCACTGCTGGAGTAGAGATTATTCTATCAGGAGTAAGAATGTTTGTTGGTGAATTAGTTCCAATGTTTAAAGGAATTAGTGATAAATTCATCAAAAATGCTAAAGCAGCTGTAGACTGTCCGGTTGTTTATCCATATGCACCAAATGCTGTAATCATTGGTTTTATTAGTTCTTTTTTAGGTGGGATTGTTGGAATGTTTATTACTATTGGATTAAATCAAGGAAGTTTAATTGGTGCAGTGATTTTGCCGGGATTAGTTCCTCATTTCTTTTTAGGAGCAACTCAAGGAGTATTTGGAAACGTTAAAGGCGGGATTATTGGAGCTGTTTTAGGTTCGTTTATTATGGGAATTTTTATTACTTTTGTGCCTGTAATATTTATGGCAGGAAAATGAGTGCCGGGATCAAATGATGCTCTAGTTGACCTTGCTTTACAAAATGGTGTAAGCAAAAATGACTTAGTTTCTTTAAATTGAGGTGATACTGACTATATTTTTGGAATAATTCCAGGGTTATTCGGCTTAATTAGCAAATGAGCAATACTTGCGGTTTCATTAGTGATGTTTATCGCTGTATTGCTAGATGGAGTTTTTGCAAAATTTGTACCTTGATGACCAAAAGGAAGAAAACCAAAAACAGAAAGCATAGCTCATGCTGCATAATAAAAATCTTGATCAAAAATTAATTGCAGCAATGCGAGGTATTTCACTTGATGCAATTAATAAAGCTAAACAAGGTCATATTGGCATGGCGCTAGGTGCTACAGCAATAGTTCAAAATTTACTTTGCCATCATTTAAATTTTGTAAATGAAACAAAATGAATTAATCGTGATAAGTTGGTTTTATCAGCTGGCCACGGTTCAATGTTGCTTTATTCTCTATATCATTTTATGGGATTTTTAAGTATTGATGACCTTAAAAATCACAAAATTTTAAACTCTAAAACCCCTTCCCACCCCGAAATTGATAAATTAGATTTAGTTGATGCTTCAACAGGACCCTTAGGACAAGGCGTTGCTATGGGCGTAGGAATGGCTTTAAGTCAAGAATTTTTAAAACAACGTTTTAATAAGCCAGAATTTGAATTATTTAATCACAAAATTTATGTTATAGCTGGTGATGGTGATTTACAAGAAGGAGTTGCTCTAGAAGCATTACAATTAGCAGGAACTTGAAAATTAAAAGATTTAATCATTATTCAGGATTACAATGGTTATCAAATTGATTCAACGGCCCAAGAAGTAAACAATATTAACTATCCTCAATATTTTGAAGCTCAAAATTTTAATGTGATCATTTTAGATAATGATGATCTTGAAGCAATTAATCAAGCAATTTTAAAAGCTCAAAATGCTGATCGCCCTACTTTTATTCAAGTAAAAACTCAAATTGCTTTTGGCACAAAAGTTGCCAATACTTCTATGGGGCACAATGGAATTTTGGATCCCGAAGCTACAGCAGAATATAAAAAACAACAAAAATTACAAACTTTAACTCCGTTTGAATATGATCAAGAAATTTATGATCACGCTCAAAGTTTTTTAGCAACTAAAGTAGAAAAATTTAGAGTGTGAAGTAAATTATTAGAAGAATACAAATTACAATATCCTGAATTATTTCAAGAGTTACAAGCTTTAATTTCAAATCAAATGCCGGAATATAAGTTAGATGTAAATTTTGAAAAAAATAATTTAGCAACTAGAGAATACACTGGTGCAATTATGAAATACATTGAAGCTAATTACTGAAATGTTATTGGCGGATCAGCTGATTTACATGTTGCTACTAGAGTAGGATTTAGTAAAAGCATTTTTGCTAATGGTCATAATATTAAATATGGAATTCGTGAATTTGCAATGGCAGCCATTAATAACGGAATTGCTTTAGCGAGTAATTTAAAAGCAATTAGTTCCACTTTCTTAGTTTTTAGTGATTATGCAAAATCAGCATTGCGTTTAGGAGCGATGATGGAATTACCTAATATTTATGTTTTTAGTCATGATTCATATCAAGTTGGCGGCGATGGTCCAACTCACCAGCCGATTGAACAAATTACAGCACTAAGGGCAATTCCAAACTTTAAAGTAATTCGTCCTTGTGATGAATCGGAAACAGTCGCCGCTTTTGAACTTGCTTTAAATAGCAAAATAACACCGCATGCAATTATTACTTGCCGACAAAATTTACCTTCTCTGAATTTAGCTACCAAACCTTTACAACCAGCTTATGTAGTAAGTGATCCAAATATTAAAAATTATGATTTAAATTTATTAGCTTCAGGAAGTGAAGTGGAGTTAGCATTCAAAGTAAATAAATTACTAAAACAGCATAATATAACTGCTCAAGTAATTTCTGTGCCAATTTTACAAGATTTAGTTGAAAATGAATTTTTAATTAAGCAATTAAAACTTGCAGAAAAATCGCTTTTTGTAATTGAAGCTACTAACGATCCCTTGTGATATAAATTAGCTACTTTCACAAGAATGCAAGGTCATTTTTCTAAAGCATACGGTGCTTCCGCTGATGGAGAAATTGTTTACCAGCTTCATGGTTTTGAATCAAAAAGTATTGCAGAAAAAATTTTTAACTGATTTAAAAAATAAATAAATTTAATGTATAAAAATATTCCTTGCTTTGATACAGGGAATATTTTTCATATATTCATCTATTCTCAAAATATTTTTCAGTAAGGTGCAAATTGTTGATTTACATTTTCAATTTTTTCAAAAATTTTTTTATATAATTTTTTTATATCTTTTAAATTTTTTAAAAAATTTATATGACTAGGAATAATAAATTTATAAAATGGCTTGCGAAAATTTCTTTGATCTCAAATTAAAATTGGCCATTTAATATCCTCCACAACAATGATATTTTTTTTAAAAGCTAAGTCTTTTAAAGAAAAAGTATTCCAATAATTATTTTCATAAGAATTTCATTTATTTTTAAATTTTGCATTTTTATCAATTGTATCTATATTAAAAAAACTTTCTTCTAAAATAAAAAATTTTAAATATTTTAAATCTTTATATTCTCAAAAATTATAACGAGTAAATTTGTTATTTGTTGTTAAAAAATTGCAATAAACAGGGTAAATTATTTTGCTTATTTTTTCTAAAAAATTTTTTTTATTAATTTCACTATATTTAAGTTTAGGATCTATAAAATTTTTTAAAATATAGTTGTATTTTACCTCTTTTATATTCTCATTTTTAATAAAAATATTGAATTTAGTTTCCGCATCTAAAAGAAAGTATTTCTGATCATCATAAGATTCTTCTAAAAGTCTATAATTAATTATCGGCCATCCAAAAATATTTTTAATTACTTCACCAATATTTTTTGTAAAAGAACTTGTTTTAGGAGAGTCTCCATAAATCATGTGACAATAATTTGATGATTGAAAATGAAATTCAGCTTTAGAATCCACAGGGCTTGTTTTTACTAAAATAAATGTTTGTCTAAATCCTTCAAAATTTGCTATTTCAAAAAAAGGATATTTTAGAAAAATTTTTTTTCCGTTATCTAATAAATTTATTTTATTAGAGTCATATCCAAAATATTCATTTTTTAAAATATAAAGATTATAATCTTTATCAAACTGTTCCAATTCATAATCATTTATGTATTTTTCGAAATCTGGTTGCATTGGGTAATTATCATTCTTATTTTGAAAATCAATTTTTTTTAAATTAAAACTAACTTCATTCAATATAAAAATATAATAAAAAAGCTCTAATTTTTCAATAAAAACCATTTTTTTAAATTTATTTTCATTTTTTATTGATTCTAAATAAATATCATTTAATTTTAATTTGCTTAATTTAGTTTTAATTAATTTGTACTTTTCTAAATTTGATATTACCTCTTCAAAACTTTTTTCACTTATCATGTTTTAACCTCTTTTCAAAAATTTATTTTTCCTTTTTTCAATATGGTGCAAAATCTTCATTTATTTCTTCAATTGAATTAAATAATTTTTGAAAAAAAACATTAAAAGATTTTTTGTATAATGTTTTTTTTAAATTTCGTGGAACGATAAATTTATAAAAAGGCTTAAGAAAACTTCTTTGATCCCAAACTAAAATTGGTCATTTTATATGTTTTGTAATGATAATATTTTTTTCAAAAGCTAAATTTTGTAAATTTATATCTTGATTAAAATCAAATTCTGTTTTAATTTTTGTATTTTCTCAAAAACCTTCTTTTAAAACAAAAAATTTTAAATAAGATAAATCATCATCACTTCAAAAATTGTAATAAATATAATTTTTATCTTTAATTTCACTTTTGTTAAAAAAATACATTTTAATTGTGCTTATATCTTTAATAAAGTCTTTATGGCCTATTTTTATTTCTTCAAATGGGGGAAAATATTCATTACCATATTCAAAATCTTTTCATGGATTGTTTTCATTTTTTAAATAATCTTTTTTATTAACTGAATAGTTATTAATAATTTCTGCATATTCAAACTCATTTAATTGATTTTTCTCAATGAAAAAATTAAAAGTTTTTTCAGCATCAATTAAATTATATTTTTTAATGTGTGTATCAATGTCTTGAAATAAACGATAATTAATAATGGGTCATCCAAAAATTTTTTTAATAAATTCGCCAATTGATTTTATAAAATCAATAGTGATATCAGTTTCTCCGTAAACCATTTGACAATAATCTGAATATTTAAAATAAAATTCAGCTTTTGAATTTGTAGGTTCTGTTTTAACTAAAATGAAAGTTTGTTTTGCCCCTTCAACATTTTCTATTTCAAAAAAAGGATATTTTAATGCTGAATTCCTGAACTTCTGCAAAAAGTTTAATTTTTTTGAGTCAAAACCAAAATGCTCATTTTTTAAAATATAAAGATCATAGTCTTTATCAAAATTTTCTAAATTAATCTCTTCGGAATATTTTTTAAAAGGCGGTTGCAAAAGATATTTCTTGTCATAATTTTCAAAATCAAAATAACGATATCTACAGAAATATGTGTAATGCTCAATAGGTAAATTAAATAAAAATAATTTTTCTGCATGGAATAAATTTGTTGACTTCTCTTTAGGGAAAATATTGTTTGGATAAACATACATATCTTCCATTTTTAATTTACTTAATTTTGTTTTTTTTAATTTGTATTTTTCTAAATTAGCAATTACTTCTTCAAAACTTTTTTCACTTATCATTTTGCCACCTTTTAAATAAGATAAATAAATTATAAAAGTAAAGGATTCAAATTTGTAATGATTTTATATTTTTCTTAGATCACTCATTTTAATAATATATAAAACTATTCAAATAAAAAATTTTTTAATAAAATATAACTGATTTTACTAAACTATTTGAATATATAAAAAATGCAAATTTTAAAATTGCTTTATGAAATTTATAAATATTTTTAAAATTCTTAAACAAAAATACAAAACTATTTTTCATGGTTTTGATTTTAAAATTGCTTTGATATATAAATAAGTAATATAACTAATCCCAATAAGACGCAAAAAATTTATTCATTTTTCTTACTTTTTCAAGGAATCTTTCAAAAAATATTTTTGAATTTTCTATATTATAAAAAGTACTTATACTAAAAGGGGAAATTATTTTGTAAAAAGGCTTTTGAAAATTTTTTTGATCTCAAACTAAAATAGGCCAAGTAATATTTTTATTAAAAATAATATTTTCTGCAAAAGCATATTTTTCAAGTGAATAAGAATCATCGAATTCCATTTTATATAAATTTTCTGTCTTAAAAATTCGTGTTTTTATTCTTAAATTTTTAACATTTAAAAAATTGGTATCTAAAATATAAAATTTTAAATATGGTAAATCTTCTTCATTTCAAAAACTATAAGATTGACGAATAGCTTTTCCAAATTTTTCTTTTTCAGAAAAATTGATAAAAATTTCATTCATTAAATATAAGTAATCTATTCAAGAAGCATTTTCTTTTAATATTGTTTTTTTGTTATTTTTAATTTTATTAAAACTTTTAACTTTAAAATCAATTAATTCAGGAGAAAAATTTGTAAAATTTTGTAAAACATATTGATAATCAACTTCTTTTAATTTATTTTTTTTAATAAATTTACTAAACGTTGTTTCTGCATCGATTCTTTTTTCTCTTTTTATAACATCACTACCCATTGGTTGGCAATCATTCTTTTTTGAACCAAATATTTCTTTAATAACAAAACAAATGTTTTTTTTAAAATTATTGGTTTTCGGTGAAAAACCATACATAAAATCACAATATTTTGAAGTTTTAAAATAAAATTCTGCTTTTGAATTTGTAGGTGTTGTTTTAACCAAAATAAATGTTTGTTTAAACCCGCTAAGGTAATTTATATCAAAAAAAGGGTATTTTAAAAACTGCATTTTCGATTCTTTTGAAAATTCCACTTTTTTAGAATCATAGCCAAAATGTTCGTTTTCTAAAATATAAAGATCAAAATCATTATCAAAATTTTTTAAATTTTCATCTTTCATATATTTTTCAAAGGGAGTGTTCATTATATACGTGTCTATGTAAGCGCAACCTAGAAAATCTGGTGTTAAATTTTTTATGCAAAATTCACTTGCTGGCGATTCCGTTGTAAAAGAAACTAATTTTTGTCTTTCATTTTTAAGTGAACAGTATTCCGAGGATAAGTAACTAAGATTTAAATAAATATCTTTTAAATTTATTTGACTTAGTTTAGTTTTCTTTAATTTATATTTTTCTAAATTGGCAACTACTTCTTCAAAGCTTTTTTCACTTATCATATTTACCCCTTTTTATAATTTTATTAAATTATAAAAGTTAATGGAATAAATTTATAATAATTTAATTCCTTTAGCTTTTGCTTTTTTATATACTGATTCATCTCAATAAGAAACTTGCACTTCACCAATATGTAATTTTTCTAGTAAAAATAAACATAAACGACTTTGACCAATTCCACCACCAATTGAAAATGGAATTGTTTCTTCTAAAATTGCTTTATGAAATGGTGAAACTCTCGTCAGGTCTTCTTCAGTCATTTTACTTTGTTTTAAAATTGCTTTAGCATCTACCCTAATTCCCATCGATGATAGTTCAAGCGCTTTATCACTAATATAATCATAAACAATTAAATCTCCATTCAATTTTCAGTCATCATAATCAAATGCCCTTGCAAAATGGACTACACCCGATTTTAGCGGTCAACCAACTTGCTTAACAAAAAATGCATGATGTTTTCTAGCAAATTCAGTTTCTCTTTGTTCCGGGCTTAATTCAGGGTATAGATCTTCCAATTCTTGCGAAGTTACAAACTTAATCTCTGATGGCAACTTAATTTTTAATTGTGGAAATAAACTTACAATTTTATTTTCCATGTCTTTGATAGCTTGATAAATTTTTTTAACTGTTTTTTCTAAGAAAATATCGGTTCTATCAGCTTTTATGATTGCTTTTTCCCAATCTCATTGATCAACATAAAAGGAATGATAATATGATAAATTTTCTTCTTTACGAATGGCATTCATATCCGCATATAGCCCTTCACCAACTTCGAAATGATATTTTGCTAAAGCAGCTCTTTTTCATTTTGCTAAAGAATGTACAACTTCTAATTTTTTAGTTATCCCTTTTGGCTGAAATTGTACAGCTTGTTCCCCATTTAATCCATCATTTAGTCCCGTAGAGGGTTCTACAAATAAAGGTGCACTTACT